>JAPOYX010000173.1 GCA_026706345.1 Gemmatimonadota bacterium
GCCGGCATGTCGAACACGTTCGTGGCCATCAGGAAGTTGACGAACATGGGCTTCAGGATCTTGTACCTGAAGTCTCCGGAAAAACCGCCCAGGTTGAGCACCGTCCTCATGGTGATGTAACTGAACGGGTTGAGGGCGTTCAGCAGCCTCGACCGGGAACGGGTCAGCCGGCCGAACCAGTGCAGACGCTTCAGGACCCGCTGAAACCTGGCGATCTCGGGCTGCAGTTGCCGTCTGATGTCGGAGTCGAAATCGTGAGCGTAGACCCGGCCGTAGTATTTCACGCTGTAGTTGAACCGGGTATCGAGTAATTCGATGCCGAACTGCTGCATCAACAACAGGATGTGCTGATATACAGACGGTATCAGCGCGGTGACGGATATGTCGAAGGGAACGGTGCTGCCGTCATCCTGCGGCATGTCGGCCGTAATCGCGTTTCCACCGACCTGGTCCCGGGCCTCGTACAGCCGGAAATCGAACCGGTCCGGGTGGTGATGCAGCGCCCATGCGGCCCCGAGCCCCGATACCCCGCCGCCGACAATGGCGATACGCCGCGGTTTTGCGCCATTCCGACCGGTTGCCATATCCCAGCACCTCAATTCGGGTTCGCCTGAAACCGGACGGCCAGATCCCATCAACGCGCTGGTTTCCGGTCCTTCGCGCAATGGTAGTGTTCGCCCGCCCTTTCCGGACTTACCAGCCCGTTCCGGACGTCCTCTTCCACCTTATCCGCTTCCCGTTCGGCCGGGTCTCCCCAGCCTCCACCGCCGGGGGTCTCGATCCGCAGGATCTCGTTCCTGTACAGTTCGGCGTGCGTCTTGGTGGGTATTTCCCTTTCACCGCCGTGCGCGTCGATCACGTAACAGTGGGCGCCCGTCGCGTTACCGCCGCCTTCGAGCCCCCAGGGGGTGAACCTGCGGCGGTCGGAGCTCAGCGTGATGATGGTGCGCTCGCCCAGGCATTTAAGTTCCCGCATCATCCCGCAGCCGCCGCGCTGGCGCCCCGGTCCCTCGGTGTCCGGGATCAGTCCGTACCGCTCGACCCGCAGCGGGTAGGTGCGTTCCATGATCTCAACCGGCGCGTTGCGCGTGTTGGTAAGGTGGGTGTGCACGCCGTCTTCGCCGTCGAGGTCAAACATGGCGCCCTGCCCGCCCGCGTAGGTTTCCACGTAGTTGTAGTAATCCCCCGTAGCCGGATCGATCCCGCCGATATTGACCAGGTTCATCTCCCCGCTGCAGGCCGCGCACACGCGGTCGGGCGCCGCCTGGTACAACGCGCCCATCAGCACGTCAACGACCCGCTGGTCCGTCAGGATGTTGGCATTTCCGATGGCCGCCGGGTAGGTGGCCTGCAGGATGGAGCCCTCGGGTGCGAAGATGTCCAGGGGCCTGTATGCCCCGGCGCAGGCGGGCAGGTCCGGATCGATCACCGCCTTGCACACGTAGCTGATGCAGGAAGCTGCCGCGGGAAGCCGCGCGTTGAGGGGCCCCAGGACCTGGTCGCTGCATCCGGAGAAATCGGCGCGCAGTTCGTCTCCTGAGACGGTCAGGGTGACCGCGATCTTCACCGGCGTGTCGGTGACACCGTCGTCGTCCAGGTAGTCCTCGAAGGAATACGCACCGTCGGGCAGCGACCGGATGCCCGCGCGCATCCGTCGTTCGGCGTAGTCCTGGATTTCGTCCATGTACCGGAGGACTTCTTCAGGCGATTCCCGGGACATGAGCTCAGTGACCCGCTGCTGGCCGATCTGGGCGCAGGCGAACTGGGCCATCAGGTCTCCCCGCACTTCGAATTGCGTCCGCACGTTCTGGTTGATCAGCTTGTAGATCTCCTCATCGAGGCGTCCCGACTTGAAAATCGCCATCGGAGGGATCTGGAGTCCTTCCTGGTAGATTTCCGTCACCCCGAAGGGCATGCTACCGGGCGCGAATCCGCCCATATCCACGTGGTGGGCGGTGGAGGCCGCGAGGGCAACGGGGCGTCCGTCGCGGAAAATAGCGGACACGAGGGAGACGTCGGGAAGGTGTCCCGGCCCTTCGGGATAGGGCAGGTTCGTGATGTATACATCGCCCGGTCGCATGTCGGAGACGGGATACTCCGCCAGGATGGACCGCACCACGCCCGGCATGACACCCAGGTGAAGCGGCACGCCCGATTCGGCCTGGGCCAGGATCTCCCCCGAAGGCTGCACGATGGCCGCGGAGCAGTCACGCCGGTCCTTGATATTGGTCGAGTAGCTGGTGCGGATGAGCGCAGCGCACATTTCTTCCGCGATGCCTGTCCACCGGTTACGCATCAGTTCCAGGGTAATGGGGTCGGTCTTCATGAGGCTCCCAGGCCCGTGATGGCGATCTGTTCCCACGCATCGATACACGCGTGTTGCGCGGGTCCGATCAGCGTCGTGGAATCGAGTTGTTCTATGACGGCCGGACCGACGATTTGCTGGCCCGGGTGCAAATCGTTTCTGCTGTAGACGGGCGTATCGACCCAGTTTCCGCTGAAGTAGACGGGGCGAATTAAGCGAGGTGCGGGCGGATCCGATGCGGTGCGTTCCGCGGGTCTGCGTCGGTCGTCCGCTATCGGCAGTTCCGCGGAGACCCAGACGTTGACGAGTTGGACCCGCTGGTCGCACCGGGCGAATCCGTACTGCCTTTCGTGCTCGGTGTGAAACGCGGATTCGAGGGAAGACAAGTCAACGGGACCGTCTGGCAGGTCGATCGGAATGTCATATCCCTGTCCCGAGTACCTGAGTCCCGCGCGCCGGGTGGTGACCGGCTTCAGGCCCTCCGTCGAAGTCGAGAGGTCCCTTATCGCTTGCCCGGCCAGGTTCTCCAGCATCTCCTCGAATGCTTCTGTTTCAATCCGGTCCAGCAGTTCCACGTGGGTCTGGATCCGGTCCGTCCGCAGGTTCGAGAAAACCAGGCCCTCGGCCGAGGCGACCCCGGGAGCGAGCGGTATGATCACGTCGCGTATGCCCAGTTCCCGGGCGAGTTCGGCGCCGTGAAGCGGTCCCGCGCCTCCGAAGGGTACCAGGGCGAAGAGGCGGGGATCGTACCCGCGCTCCACGGTGAGCTTGCGGATGGCCGCCGTCATGGAGGCGTTAATGACCCGGATTATGCCTTCGGCGGCCTCTTCCACCGTGCACTGCAACTGCGCGGCGATCTTCTCCTCGATCACCCGCCGCGCGGCCGACGGGTCCAGGGTGATGGCGCCACCCAGCAGGCTGTCCGTCGAGAGACGGCCCAGCACGAGGTTCGCGTCCGTCACGGTGGGTTCTGTACCGCCGGTCTGGTAGCAGGCGGGGCCCGGCGCGGCTCCCGCGGACCGCGGCCCCACCCGCAGAGCGCCGCCCGAATCGATCCATGCGATGCTTCCTCCCCCCGCGCCGATCGTGTGGATGTCCATCATGGGCGCCTTCAGGGCCAGACCGTCGATCTCCGCGTTCTTAGCGAAGGCAATGGTGCCTTCGTGAATCATGGCCACGTCAAAGCTCGTACCTCCCATGTCGGCCGTTATCAGGTTGGGCCGGTCGATCCGGCGGCCGATTTCCACACCGGCCACCACGCCGCCGGCCGGCCCCGACAGGATCGTATGCACGCAGTGATCGGCGGCCTGCCCGGCAGAAGTGACTCCGCCATTGGACTTCATGACGTAAAGCGGCGACGCGACGGATGACTCGGACAGGGCATCGTTCACCCGCTTGAGGTAGTTCGACATCACCGGCTGCACGTAGGCGTTCATGGCACAGGTGCTGAACCGTTCGTATTCACCCTCCTCCCGGCTCATATCGGAAGATAGACAAACCGTGGTGCCCGGCAGCCCATGCCGAAGCATATCGCCGACCGACCGCTCATGCCCGGGATCGATGTGGCTGTGCAGCAGCCCCACGCCGACCGCTTCGATCCCTTCGTCCCCGAACGCTTCGATCAGTTCGTTCAGTCGATCCTGATCGACGGGCAGGGCTTCCGATCCGTCGTACAGCGTTCGTTCCGGAAGCTCATACCGCATGGACCGGGGTACGAGGGCGGGAGTCCGGCGGACACGCATGTTATACAGGTGGGGCCGGTCCTGCCGCTGAATGTGGAGCACGTCCCGGAACCCTTCGGTGGTAATGAAGGCGGTGCGGGCGCCTTTACGCTGCAGGATGGTGTTGGTGGCCACTGTGGTACCGTGTATCAGGAACCGGATATCCGCACTGGCGTATCCGGCCCTGTCGACGAGTCCCTTGACGCCTTCCACCAGCGCCCGGCTCGGATCGGCCGGCGTACTCGGCACCTTGTGGAATACCAGGCGGCCCGTGTCAGGATCGGACAGGACGAGATCGGTAAACGTGCCGCCCGTGTCTATGGCGATGCGAACGCTCATGGCAGGTTATACCGTGTTTTCGTCCAGCGGAAAATCGATACGTACGTTCCCGCGCTTCTGCGACGCGAGGAACCCCAGGATGATCTCCAGGGTATCCCGGGCAGCCCGGGGCGGAGAAATGGTTGCGCCGCCGTTTTCCATGACGTGGACGAGGTCCCGGATAGCTGCCACGGAGTAATAGTGGGTCGGGCCCTTCGGTGCGACGGTCTGGATGCCGTGTCCGGTATCGATCTCGTAGTAGTCCTCGTGGACGAACATCCATCCGTCGGTGCCGTCCAACTGGTATCCTCCCCGGCATTCCCTGCCCTTCGAACCGTTGTATAAGGCCCGCACGCCATTCTTGAAATGGATGTAGCCGGAGCAGCCCGGTTCCAGGTCCGCGTTCCTGCCGCCGTCGCCCTGGTAGGGCCAGTAGTCTTCGTAGCCTTCGTCCAGTTCGGCGAAAACCCACGCGGGTTCGGATCCCGCGAGATAGCAGGTCATGTCGATCATGTGGGTGCCGTTTCGGAATAGAATGGCCCGAGGGCCGCCGAAGTTCAGCACGATGCGTTTCAACTCGCCGATCGCGCCTTCATCGAGCAGTTGCTTGACTTCCCGGTATACCGCTCCCCATCGCCGGGTGTGGTTGATGGTCATGGGCACGTTCCGGCTTTCCACCGCGGCGATCATGCGGTCGGCATCCGCCAGCGAGGTCGCAATCGGTTTTTCGCAATATATGCCCCGAACACCCGCGGCGACGCCGTCCACAACGATGTCCGCGTGGCGGTGGTCCGATGTGACCACGCTCAGTATATCGGGTTTGCAGGCTTCCAGCATCTCCCTGTAGTCCGTGAAACCCCGCAGACCCGGGAAAGTACCCGACCAATCCCTTAGGGTGTCCTGCAGGAGATCTTCTTTCAGGTCGCAGACACCGACCACCTCGGTAAACGGCAGGAGGGCATAGGCCGGCACGTGGCGGTTGGGCATTTCATGGCCCATCCCGTGTTCGCCGTCGACCGGGGGGCTTCCCGCCCCGATGCCGCTCAAGCCCACCACACAGACTCTGTATTTACGATCGTCAGCCATGGATGTCCTTTCTGTGGTTTGATATTGCTCCCGGGGAGGTGCCGCATGCGTCTAAACACGTTCATCATGTGTACCGCGCATTAGCATGTTCTGTCGTGCGGACCGGGCGTTACGCGTCCTTCCACCGCTCGACCTGCGCTTCATCCAGTTTGACGCCGAGACCCGGACCATCGGGCACCTTCGCGGTGACAGGCCCGAGTTCCAGCGGCGTCTCGATCATATCGCCTTCGTGGTACAGCGGGCCGAGCAGGTCTCCAGGATAGGTCTCGCTGTCGATGGCTTCCACGCTGGCGGCCACGTGGAGCATGGCCGCCGTGCCGATCCCCAGTTCGAGATTGCTTCCCATGTGACACCGCATGCCCGCCGCCCTGGCCACGGACGAGATACCCAGCGTCTGGCCGATACCCCCGTTCTTCCCCGGATACACGCTGATGATATCCGCGGACCTGAGCAAGGCCGTCTGCATGGCATCGAACAGCGTGAAGACGCTCTCGTCGGCCATGAGGGGGATGGTGGTGCCCGTTCGGATCAGGGCCGCTTCATCGTCGAACTGCGGTGCGGATGGCTGTTCCGCGAACAGGATATCCAGCGGTTCGAGAAGACGCAGCATGCGGCGCGCGACGGCCGGCGGCCATCCACAGTTCGCGTCGATGCCGATCCTGATGTCGGGGCCGGCGAGCGCGCGTATTGCGCGTACGCGTTCGAGGTCCTCGTCGGGGTCCAGTCCGACCTTGACCTTGAGGCATTGCACGCCCCACTGCAGGAACTTTTCCGCCAGGGCAACGGAAGTCGGCACGTCGAAGGCGCCGACCACCATCTTCATGGGAATCTCCCGCCGGACCTTGCCGCCCAGCAGTTGGTAGAGCGGCACGCCGGCGCGCTTTCCCGCCAGGTCCCACAACGCCATCTCCACGGCCGCCTTCGTAAAGGGATTCAGCTTGATAACCTCGTCCATGATCCCGCAGAGCCGGTTCACTTCCACCGGATCCTCACCTTTGAGCGCGGGGTCCACCAGGTCCCGGATCGCTGTCGTACAAGAGGCGGATGTTTCCCCGCTCCAGCGCGGCGCGACCGTGGCCTCGCCCAGCCCGGCCAATCCCTCGTCCGTGTGGATCCGGAGGATGACATAAGGAGAGACGATGTGTTCGCCATGGGCGGTTTTCGTGGTCAGGCCTTGCTTCAGCGGCACTTCGATCGGGATGGCTTCCACCCGGGTTATCTTCATGTTCCGCTCCGTTTCCCGTTGGATGAAATCAGGTGTTACGAACAGGACTCATCTCAACCACGCGTGCAGATGTTCGGCGACGAACTGATCGTCGTTAAGATCGGGGTAAGCGCGGTATACCCGGTCTATTTCCGCGAATTGGCCGGGCGAAAGGGTCTCGTCCGGATTGAGACACCAGGTACCCTCGAGCAGTCCCTGTCGGCGCAGCACCTCGTGGACGCCCGGGATACATCCGGCAAAATCGTGGGCCGGATCGAAGAAAGCCGCGTTGCAGTCCGTGACTTCGATGGCGCGCGTCAAAAGGTGCTGAGGCACGGGCTCACCGGTGGCCGAAGCGGCATGACACGCGTTCAGCATCTCCACCGCTTTTCTCGTCCAGACCGCCCAGTGGCCCAGCAGCCCGCCTTTGAAGCGAACCGACCTGCGCGAATCGCCGCACTGAAACACGTGCTCCGTCAGGAGATCCATGACGATGTTGTCGTCGTTGCCGGTATAGAGCGTAACATCTTCGTGCCTGCCCGATTCGGCCAGCGCCCGTATGACGTCCAACGTGTGGTACCGGTTGAACGCCGCGATCTTGATGGCTACGACGCCTTCCAGCTCGACGAACCGTCGCCAGAATCCGTAACTCAGCAGGAGTCCGCCGACGGCGGGCTGCAGGTAGAAACCCATGACGGGGATGATATCCGCCACGGCCCGGCAGTGCGAGATGAGTTCGTCGTCTGTCGCGCCCTTCATGGCGGTCAGACTGAGCAGGCCCACATGGTAGCCGAGGGATCGGGCCGTCTCCGCCTCTGTGACCGCCTGCGCGGTCCGGCCGCAGATCCCGGCGATTCGGATGAAGTCCGACGGCGCCTCCCGATCCATGACATCCGCGGCCAATCCGAGCACCGGTTCGTAGAGCCCGTACGCCGGATCCCGGATTTCAAACTGCGTCGTGTGAACGCCCACGGCAAGTCCACCGGCGCCGGCCGCGATGTAGTAGCGCGAAAGGGCTCGTTGGCGGCGCTCATCCAACTGCCGCTCCGCCGTGACCGCCAGGGGATGGGCGGGGATCACCACGCCCCGCCGCAGGGCTTTTCTGACGGACGGCGGCATAACCTCATTCATTGCTCAGAAGCTCCCGGTGCGCGATTCGTATCCCGTGGGCTTGTCCAGGCTGCGTCCCCCGATTCGGATCCAGTGGGCTACCCAGTCCACGAGTTGATCAACAGCTATTTCCGGTCTGCCCAGCTTGTCAAACAAACTGGCGGCGTTACCCAGCAGGGCTGTGTCGCTTTCCTTGCCTTCCAGACGAGGCTCCCGGTCCAGCCTTCGGCCCAGCGAAGCAGCCAGTTCCCGGACGGAAAGCACGTCGGGTCCCGTCATGTTCAGGATCGTGGCGGGACTGCTGCAGAGGCGAAACATGCGCGCCAGGTAGCTGTTCGCGTCTCCCTGCCAGATCTGGTTCACGTGTCCCATGGAAAGATTGATCGGAGCGCCGGCCTGAACCTTTCTGCCCAGATCGTGAATGATGCCATACCGCAACTCCGTCGCGTAAAACAGCCGGACGATGAGCAGCGGAGTACCCTGTTCGAGACACAGGTGTTCGGCGATGCGTTCCCCGCCGAGACGCGATTGGGCATACTCGCCCACCGGTTCGGTCTCGCCGTCCTCGTCGGCGCCGCCGGCCGTGATCCGCGTATAGGCGTAAACGTTTCCGGAACTGACGTAGATTACGCGCGACCGGGCATAGCGCTGCATGATCCGGCCGGGCAGCCACGCGTTCATAGCCCAGGTCGCCGGGGCGTTGCCCGTGGCGCCAAACTTGAACCCTGCGAGAAAGAGGACATTGGGCGCATCCGGCAGATGCTCCAGGTCCGATTCGTCGAGCAGGTCCGCCCGGATGGTTTCCACCCCCACGCTTTCGAGGTGCGTCCTGACCCGCGTGTCACTGAATCGGGACACCCCGATCACGCGCCGGGCTCCGGCGCGAACCAGGAGTTCTGCGAGGGTCGGTCCCATCTTCCCGCCAACGCCCAGGATCAGCACATCGCCGTCCAGTTCCGATACGGCCTGGACAACCGGTTGCGACGGAGTCGTCATGCGGTCGACGAGCATTTCCTCGCTCGTAATCAGATCAGGCATAGGCGGCCCTGCCGGGCGGAGCGGTAAAATAGTCTGCCGGAGCGAAGAACCGGAACATCCCGAAACCGGATTCCAGGTCCGATTCCTTCCACACGAGATCGGTCTCGCAGTAGGACACGGAACCGTGGCCCGGCGGCGAATGTTCGGGACGGGACAGGAAGTCGGTCCGCGGCCAGACGCTCCTGTGTCGGAAACACACGCCACGCAGCAGGTTACTCCGTATGAAGTGCCGCATGTGGGAAAAGGTCCGTTGGTACCGCGTGCCTCTTCCCCATTCGACATAGGGTTCCAGTCCGTCTCCCAGTTCCTGAATCTCCTCGATAGAAAGGGGCTGCCCGTTGCGAAGCAGGATTGCGTCGGTATTCGGATCGACCATCACCCATTTCTGGTATTCCTCGAACCATACCTCCGCCACGAAATGGCCGTCGTATCCGTTCGGCGTGCCCATCAGAACCGCGCAGCGCGCCGGAATACGCAGTACCTGGCAGGCGCTGACGAAGGCTACGGCGTAGTGCACGCACATGGTGATGGGCTGTTCGTCGTTGTGACCGCGCTGGCCGGCGCCCCATGCGAGTATGGTCTCCGCGTCCCACGGCGCGTATACCGTGGCACGGCGGGACCCCGAATGCTCCCAGCTCGAAGCCAGCCAGGAAGACAGCTCGCGCACCTGGGTAAGCCGATCGACGCCGTTCCCTATCCGGCGGGGAATGAGATCGCGAAGCGACTGTGCCCTGGGATGATCGGCAGATTCCCAAGTCATGTCCGGCGCCGGGTCGTCCCGCCCTTCCCGCAGCCGGATGCGGACGCAGTAGTTCCCCTGCACCGCATTCAGGTATCCCATGCGGTTCGAGCGCCAGTGCGCACCTCCATCGTCGGTCAGCGCACAGCGCGATGGGGCGCCGCCGGCCTCCAGCGCGAGCGACCATCCCGTCATCGCGCTGTCTTCGGTCCACAGTTCCACCGTGTTGTCCCCTTCGCGCAGGTGTTCGGCCTTTAAGGACTGTTCATACCAGCGGTAATGGAGATCGGATTTGGGATGGATGGCCTGCAGGCGAACCCCGTTGATGGTTAAATTCAGTGGATTGTCGCCGGTCCGATGGGGCCGGGCCAGCACGAACAGGATCCCTTCGGATTCGGTTGTCGGAAGGTCCAGGATTGCGCGGACCCGCCTGTACCGTGTGAGTTCCTCGCATAGCGAAGGTATAACCCGCCCGGATTCGTTGTGGTAGAGTCTGCTCATTGACTTACCAAGTAACAACCTGCGCTTTGTTGCGTCAAGATCGGACGGGCGTTATATTCCGGCTTACGGATCACATACCCTGTTCGAGCACTGGCTTCCGTTCGATTTCCGGTTTCGCACCAGAGACGTTGACCCATGAAAAGAGCGGTAATACTCGGCAAAGAACAGGGCGGAATCGTGGAAGCCGCAGTCCCCGAACCGAAGGAAAACTGGGTACTGATCAAGATTCATGCGGCGCCGCTCTGCAATGAGTTCAAGGGATTTTCGGCAGGCAACCCGGAGAGCTTCCTTGGTCACGAAGCGTCCGGCGAGGTGGTCGAGGTCGCGCAGCCCTGCCGGGTGAAAGCAGGAGACCGGGTTGTGGTCATGCCCGGGTATCCCTGCGGCGGTTGCGCGCTTTGCCGGTCCGGGGATTACATACATTGTCAAAACTCCGTGGACTTTGAGGAATTTACCGGTTCGGCCGAAGGCAGTGCGACCGTGGCGCAGTACATGCTCAAACCGGACTGGCTGCTGACGCCCATTCCCGAGGGCATGCCCTATGAGCACGGCGCCATGGCCTGCTGTGGACTGGGACCGACCTACGGCGCGCTGGACCGCCTCAAGGTGCGAGGCGGAGAGACCGTCTTGATAACCGGCATGGGACCGGTAGGCCTGGGCGGGGTGATCTGCGCAGGCCACGTGGGCGCCGAGGTCCTCGCCGTGGAATCCCATCCGTACAGGACGGCGAAAGCGAAGGAACTGGGCGCTTCACATGTCATCGACCCCCGGGACGAACACGCGATGGAACGCATACGCGATCTGACCGCCGGTATTGGCGTGGACAAGGCAATCGACTGTTCCGGTTCACCGGCCGCGCACAGGCTTTGTATCGACGCCCTGCGCAGGAGAGGAAGCCTCGCCTTCGTCGGCGAGAGCGGCGAAGACACGCGGCTGGTTGTCAGTCCCGATATGCTCCGCAAGGGGATCGAGCTCCTGGGGTCCTGGCATTACAACATGAAGGGCGCGCACGACATCATGGGCATTATCGCTCGAAATTCAAAGAAACTGGATCGTTTCATCACCCACCTGTTTCCCATAGAGGAGATACAGCGCGCATGGGAGAAGCAGGCAACCGGCGAATGCGCAAAGGTCGTCATTCACCCCTGGTCCTGATGTCCGGCGGACCATCCGGTCGACCATCCGCGGTGCGTACCATCCAGAGCGGGTACCAAACGGTGCGCGCATGCGCGGATGATCAAACCAGGGTGCGTTTCATCTCGGACACGTATGCGCGGATGATCGATCCTGGGAGCGTATCATTGTACAGACGAGGCCGGCACTGACATGACCAAGAGCGCAATCATCGGGGTCAGCGGCGGCCGGGCAAAGGGCCTGGCGGAGGCCTATCGACACGTAAACCGCGGCCGGCTCGTCGCCGTGTCGAGCCGGCGGCGGGACAAGCTCGATGCCTTCGGATCGGCGTTCGCCGTGCCCGCGAGGTACACTGACTACCGCGAGATGTTCAAACAGGAGAAGCCGGACCTGGTCCACGTAAACACGCCGCCGTCGGTACGCCTGGAGATCTTCGAAGCGGCGGAGGAGACGGGCGTGCCGGGCGTACTGGTAGAAAAACCCCTCGCCATTCAGGGCGAGGACTTCCTGGCGATTCAGGCCTTCTCCCGGTCCGCCCGTGTGAAGATCGCCGTCAACCACCAGTTGCACTTCCATCCGCGCCGCAGCATGCTACAGCAACAGGTACGCGACGGCGCCATCGGGAAGCTACGCTTCATCGAGGCCAGCGCGGGCATGAACCTGGCCTACCAGGGTACCCACGCATTGCAGGGGATCAGCGCCTTCAACCCGGACGCAGTCCCCATCGATGTCTTCGGGCAGGTATCGTGCAGCGGGGGACTTCAGGAGACGACGAGACATCACTATGCGCCCGATCAATGTACGGCCGTCATCAACTATGACAACGGCCTGAGCGCCCTGCTTCGCTGTGGCGGACTCGCTCCGCGCGTCCTGGATGGACCCGTAAACGTCCACAAGCGGATCGCGGTGTACGGGAACAAGGGCTTTTTGCACTGGACCATGCACGGCTGGGAGTCCAGGATCGACGGCAAATACGCGTGCGGAGAACATGTCTACGCCGAGGAGGACATCCTGGGCCAGGCGGCAATGACCGAAGCCATGATCGATTGGATCGAGGATGACGGCGCCATTCATCCGCTGAACATCGGTTCGGCGCTGAGTGATTTCGGGGTGATTCTGGGGATTTACGAAAGCGCGTTGAACCGCGCGGTCGTCAGGCTGCCGTCGAAGCCGCCGCCCGGCCTGGTGGAAAAACTGCGGAGCGCGCTGTCTTAGCCCGGCGCCCCGTCGTTCACCTGCATGTACATGAAGGGCGGGATGGTGAGCGCCACCACGTCGTCGCCGCCGGTGACTTCGCGGGCTTGTCCAAGGGCGTGTTCCAAGTCGGGCGCCCAGGAAACACCCAGCCGTTTGGCCGCAAAGTCGGTCTTCGGTCCGGCCAGGATCACCCTGGACAGGTATTTCAGCGGATAGGTCGCCCAGTACCACACGGTGAAGGGATGGAAACCGTGGTGGGCGAAACGGTTCCGGTAGCAGTCGATCATATGCGGATCCCGGGCGAATTTCTCCTGGAACGCCGATTGCATCTCGAAGGGATCCTGGGTCTCGGGCAGCACCTCGTTCCAGAACTTCTCATAGGCGACGTGGTACTCGGGATGGAAGAACTCGAAGACCGGGTTCAGGATGATGACCACACCGCCCGGCTTGACGAAGGGTTTGTTGTAGAACCAGTTGAAGACGTAACCGAGCACGTCGCTCAGAACCAGGACAGGGTTGATGCGCGTACCGACGGAGTAGGGGCTTAGATCAGGCAGGCCGAAAACCAGCGTGTCGTGCTGGTGATCGGTCGTCACCAGGAGCTGGTCCTTCAGGGTCTGCAGGGTCGGTTCGTGGACGGCGTCTATGGAACCAGCGTTGATTTCTACCGGACTGTAGGCGCTCCGGATGCCCTTGAAAACCTGGAAGCGCACCGCCTCGGGCAGCAGTTTCATGGACGTCGGCGCCGTCGCTTTCAGGACTTTCTCGACCAGGTTGCACCGATCCGGCGGTTTGCTGAGATAGCGCATCATGGGAGGATAGGACGCGTTGTTCATGGCCGCCTCGAGGACCATGATGCGCGTGTGTTTCAGGATGACCCGGCTGATGCGCTCGATGGATCCGTGCATCTCGGAACCTTCCGGCTGCATGACGTGGGGATTCTCCGCGGTCATCTGGGGCGCGTGGTGCGGCGCGATGCTGTTGTAGGTGCCCAGGCCGACGGCCACGGACTTGTGTCCCCCGTTCAGCGGGATCTGGATGGAATCCACGTAGATGACGAGGTCGCTTTCGATGACCTTTCGGCTCGTCTCCACCGGCTCGCCGTGGTCGGTCGTGCCCAGCACGACGATGTCGTCCGGGTCTTCGGCGTCGAAATTGACCAGTTGGTGGGGATGGAAGGCCTTCATGATCCGCTTGCCCAGCATGGTGGCCATTTCGTATGTCTTCATCTTGCGGTGCAGCGCGACCGCGCACATGAGCTGGATATTCTCCTGCTTCACCCCGTAACCGTAGAGCATCTCCAGCAGGGTCTCGATGGCGAGCTGGCGGATATCGGGCGGCGCGGTAGCCGGAAAGGGCTGGCAGTTGTCGTCGAAAGCGATCAGGATCCGGCTGTTCACGTCGACCAGTTCTTCAAGGGGCGGCATGTCAAGGGGGGATTCGAAGGCCGCCCGGACCCGGTTCGGTATGTCTTTGTTCGGAATTCCGGGAAGCGGCGGCGGCGGAAAGAACACCGACGCATCTTCCGGCAGTTCGGCTTGGATGATGTTATTCCCGGAATAGGTAAGGTATTTCATCGCGCACTCCGCGTTGCGAATAGGCAAAGCATGTTGTTTCAGTCAAGCCGTGTGGAGACCATAGGGTTTCTGCAGAATCGTTCCATCTGTTTCGGAATCAGAGATATAATAGGTGCGGATTTCCGTGGTATCAACAGTTTAATCGCGTAATGGCATCGACTGCGGGAACAGACTGGAATCGTTCCCCGTCACCGATTCGTTCAAGCATTGCACAGGAGATCATGATGTCTTCAATTAACCGAAGTCTGTCTCGCAGAAGGTTTTTGAGAAGCGGGGCGGCCGTAACCGCCGCGGGCAGTCTCGGCGGCTTCGGCGGCGTCTTAGCCGCGCAGGAGGAAAATCGGAATCGGGGGAGCGCGGAAGATCCTTTTCAGGCGCTTAAGGAAGCGCCTACGCCCCTGATTATGGACGCGTTGATCAGGCTGGGTTACGAGCGCACAAGCCTGGCCATGTCTCGCGGCATCCGTCCGATGATCCCTGCCAGGGGCACGATCGTTGGACCGGCCGTGACGACAAAGTACGAAGAGAGCAGCCTGCCCACGACGAGGGACGATATCCGGTCCTATGTCTTTCGTTCCGTGGACGAGGCGGAGCCCGGATCGATCTGGGTGACGGCCAGCGGCACACGGGAAGTACTCAGCATGTTCGGCGACGTGATCGTACTGGCCTGTCGACAACAGGGCCTGGCCGGCCTGGTGACCGACGGCGGTTGCCGGGATATTGAGGGAATGGAAGAGGTCGGATTGCCCGTCTACGCGGCCGGAACCTGCCTGTACGGGCCCGGTTCGGTGATCCGCCCCGTGGCCGCAAACGTGCCCGTGGTCTGCGGTGGGATCGAGATCACCCCCGGCGACGTAGTTGCCGCCGACGTAAACGGCGTGATGGCCTTTCCGAGTGAGGCGCTGCCTGACGTCATTCAGAAGATAGGGGATCTCGGTGAGAAGGAATCCAGGTCGCGCCGCGCAATCGAGCAGGGACAGTCACTGGAAACGGCGTACGAGTTCTAAGTGTATGGCATCTGCAGAAGTATGACTCCAGTTCGTATTCCATGAGAATCCGGGTGCAACAACGGTGGACAACCTGATAAATCGGTTTTATTATCTGTCGGTCCTATAGAAGTTCCGATGTTACGTACTACCTTGCGTAGTTCCGGATTGATTCAGGATCGTTTGACGAGTTGACATTTCGTGCTCTCGGGATGCTGTATTTGGAGATATTGAACATGGGGTTTTCTCGACCAATCGGCCTTGCCCTGTGCGTGCTCTTCGTACTTGCGGGTGCGGAATCGGCCCGCGCCCAGGGCGCGGAGTTCAGCTTTCACGGCGGTCAGGCCCTGGAAGAATACGAAAGGGGTGGGGGAGGCAGTGTTATCTTAAACCTGCCGACCGGAATCAGGACGGTTCACGCCGGAGCGAGGGCGACCTATCATCTTACGACAACCGAAGACGACGGTGAGAAATCCCTGCTGCTATACGGGGTGGACGTGGGCGTGACGCTCGTGTCGTCTCCCATTCTCGTCCGCGCCATGGCCGGAATAGGACGGGCGCAGGATTCAGAGGAGACGGTGATCGTGGAAGACGATACCAGGACGGTCATTACCAGGACGACAAATACCTATTACGCGCAACCGGGTGTATTGATCGGCGTACCCCTTGGCCTGGCCTTCGTGGGCATTGAAGGAAGATACATACGGCTCGACAAGGGCATGAGCACGACAGCGATCTACGTCATGGTCGGCTTCAAGGTGGGACGCTGAATCCCTGCCGGCGAAGTAAAACACATAATTTCATAAATTTCAGCTATTTACAAATACCACAGTTACCGCGCAACTGGACGATGGGATCATTCATGGGGATTCAGAAAGCATGCCGAGACGAAATCGATACGATGCACCGGTGCTTCGAAGACTGGTTTAACGGGCGCTCCCCCAGGACGGACGAAGCCTTCAGCCGCATCGGTTCGGCGCTGGGTGAAAGCTTTGTAATCGTCATGCCCCAGGGCAGGAAAGTGGAGCGCGCGCCGCTATTGAAAGGCCTTTACGAAGCCCACGCCGGACGGCCAGGCATTCGAATCTGGATCGACCATGTCCGGATACTGGAAGAAGACCACGCGCTCGTGGTCGCCGAATACGAGGAATGGCAGGAAGAGGGCGGGGAAACTACCGCGCGGCACAGCACCGTGGTCTTCCGGCGCGACAACGCCATGCCGAACGGACTGAAATGGCTTCGCGTGCACGAAACCTGGTTCGATTAGACGCCCGCCTGAAGTCAGGTTTCGCGGGCACGTCCAGGCTGTTGATCTGATTCGAACGGTGTTCCCGCGTTCGAAGTCGATTCAGAATCGCGTGGATTCGAAGGTCTCGTAGGGGTGCTCTACGTCAAGCGTGCGTGCGATCTCCTCCAGCCTGAGGCGGTGATCGTCGCTCAGCGGCACGCCTTTCTCCGCGTTCTCCTTTTCCCACCGCCACTCCATGCCGCCGGGCAGTTCCGCGTGAGGCATGCCCGGGAAGGGTCGCATTTTTCTGGCCTTCGATACGAAGTCGTCCAGCGATCGTTCGAACTCGTCCAGATCCATGAAGTGATCGATTTTCATCGCCAACAGGAAAGCGCCCTGGTTGGACTCCCATTTTGAACGGGGAGGTTGGAATTCGGGCCTCCAGATGCCGGCCAGTATGCCCCCGAGTGCCTGCAAAGCAACCGCGAGGCCCAGGCTCTTGGCGAACAGGGCGTAGTACTCCTGGAACAGCTCATCCTTGTATCCCATGAAAACCGCGGCCATGTCGAGCACCAGGGGTGGCTGGTTCCGTGTCGGGAAGGCCAGGCTCATGGGCGAGCCGCCGCTTGCGGACATGATCACGTTTTCGGGGTCGAGGGCGACGCGGTGGGTGGACAGCGCCCATCCCACGCACCCGTGCTCGAGGGCCATGCGGGAGTAGTTTCCGGCCGCGCCGAAGTGGTAGTGGTTGCGCGTGGCCGCCGCGCCGAGACCATGGGCCAGCGCCTTTTGGATGGCGGTCTCCATGCCCCGGTGGGACGGCCCGTACCCCATGCCCCCGTCCCCGTCGAGCACCACCACGGTCTCCGATTCGCGAACCGTGGTCACGTTGGGACACGGATTGACTTCGCCGGCGCGAAGCTTCGGCAGGTATCCAAGCGCCTGCTGCGTTCCGTGACTGTACACGCAGCGCCTGTCGGCCGTAGCGAGAATCCTGCCCATCAGTCCCGCTTCATCGCCGCCCATGCCGGCCGCGACGAACAGTTTCGCAATAAACGCCGAATGGGTTTCGTATGGAACCCTTATGCCATGGTCCGGCGGGGTGTTCCGCATGGGAATGGAAGACATCCCTTCAACCGCCTTTCTGTTTCGTGGAGACCTGCCGGTTGCCACGAAGTGGCGTTCGCCCGTGTCGCACCAGTCGCTTCGGATGCGCTGCTACCCTCGCGGCCGTCCCGGTCGGGCTACTCCGTCACAGCCGCTCCAGCGTGGGCCGGACCGCGGAAGATCGCATTCATAAACAGGATATTCAGGCCATCCATATAGGCCCTGAAATTCGGGTCGGCCGTGAACCCGATGGCGAGTCCGCGGCCGTTTCGCTGTGCCATGAGCAGGGGCTTGTAGGCCAGTTGCATCGTACTGCCTTCCCAGGCGAATCCGCTGGCCAGGACTTCCTCCGGTCCGAGGTAAACCGCCACGTTGCTGCCTTCGTCCAGCTTGAGCGGAGCAAAGATCGAACTGCCGCTGACGAGGGCGTGCACGGTCTCGTCCCGCCCCGCCGCGAGCCAGTGATCCGGATCGAGCCCGGCCCTGAGCAGTACGCCCTGGGTGGACGGCGGCGCGGAATCGTCGGGATTCAACGCCTGAAGGTATTCATCTTCCGTCTCGAAAATGCGTCCGGAAGCACCTCCATTGCCTGAATCGTCATTGCCCGAATCACTCTCGCCGTCGGCCTCGTCTTCCCGGGTCGTCGACAGCAGGCCGGTCGTCTCGGCCGCAAGGTAAGCCGTGGCGCCGGCGCCCAGGCCGACCACCGTGCCTCCCGCGCGCACCCAGTCCCTGATCCGCCGGGTTCCCCGATCGCCGAGCGCGTCGCCATAGGAGGCGCCGAACCCGGGATCCGGCAGCAGCAGGACGTCGAAGTCTCTCAGTTCGGCGAAGGCAAGCTGGCGCGTCCGGATGACCGTTACCGGGTACCCGATCTGGCGTTCGACGACGAAACGGGTGGCGCCGGCATTGTAGGCGCGGGTGGGCCGGTCCCATGCGAGGGCGATGCGGGGCGCTCGCATGAAGACCACGTTGTTGCTGCCGAAATTGGGACCTTCATCGACCCAGCCGGTGTCTGTCGCGATGACCTCCGCACCCGAAGTCGCGGCGATTCCCGCCAACGTGTCATGCAGGTGATCCGGGTTCTCCTTGACCTTGAAGATCAACGTGCCGGACGGATAGCGCCGGTCGCCCTGCACGAAGGGCAGGTCGGTGCTGAACGCCCGAAGTCCCGCCCTGAGCGACGCAGCCAGCAATCGTCCGGCGGCCTGAGTGCCCCACGGGACCAGGTAGGCGACTTTCGCCCTGCCTCCGTCGATCGATCCCGGCGGAATCATGACGGGATCGACCAGGGTGAGATCTCCCTCGACCGCCCTGTCCACGGCCACGGCTTCCACGTTGTACATCAGCGGAAAGGACCACGCGGTCACGTCGTAGATCTGGTCGCCCATGCCCTTGCTCCGGCGCCGTTCCTGTTCCTCGATGAAGTCGTCACTCATGGGTACGTGCACGTCCATGAGCGTGCGCACCAGTCGCTTGGCGGGCTGTGCGAGAGAAATGACGTAGCTGCCCGCGGGATAGGTTTCGCCGCCCGACCGGAAGTCCGATCCGGTCTGGTGTACCTCCACGCCGTGATAGGCCATGAGCCAGGCGAGCTTGTCCACGCCCGAGGTATTGCCGTCCGGCCTGCGTGGCAGGACGTAGGATTTGATGTTCTCGCTGCGGCCTTCCCGGATGGCCGACTCCCGGTAGGCATAGAAGTCCTCCAGGAGTTTCTCCCGGTTGATCGCGGCCGTCTCGCTGGTGGCGATGGAGGCGACGAAGTGATGCCGGACCGTGTCCCTGAAGTGCATCACCGACGCATCGCTTCTGCGGACGACGAGTCCCCTGGCCGATGCCTGCTCGTAGGTCATGGCCACGCTGCCGTAGTAGGACGGCCAACTGGCGCCGTAACCGGGGTAGAATGCATCGAAAATCTCCCGAGTGAAGTAGGAGAACCCGTAGTGATCGAACCATTTAGCGTTGTTCCTGCCGAACAACTGGAGACTCTCCCGCTGATCCCGGGCCAGGTGCGGGTTGTAGGGTACCGCTTCGGGCGCGAAGTAGTAGGTGGTATTGGAACCCATTTCGTGGAGGTCGACGAAAACGGGCGGGAAGTAGTCCTGCAGCACCTTCACCCTGCCCAGGGTCTCGGGATGGTTCAATGAGATCCAGTCGCGATTCAGGTCGAAGTAGTAATGGTTGGTACGCCCCCCGGGCCACGGTTCGTTGTGCTCGGCCGCGAGCGGACTGGCGTTCGGTTCCAGGCCTTCGGCGATCTCGAAATTATGGACGAACCGGTCCCGTCCGTCCGGATTTTGGACCGGGTCGATCATCACGATCGTCTCTTCGAGAATACGGTCCACGACCGGGTCGTTACGGGCCGCCAGCAGGTGGTAGGCCGTGAACAGCGCTGCATCCCCGGGGGAAATCTCGTTCCCGTGGACACTGTAGCTCAGGTTGACGATCGCCGGCAGCGAAGCGATCAGGCTGTCGGCGCTGGCGCGGGATGTTATTCTGGGGTCGGCCAGCCGCTTCATGCCGTCGCTGACATCCTCCAGCGCGCCTATTCGTTCCGGCGAGCCCACGAAGGCGTACACGAGCTTGCGCCCTTCCCAGGACCGGGCGTACTCCAGTATGCGCACCTGGCCGGGCAAGGCCGACTCGAGCGCTTCCAGGTACTTCATCAGTCCCGCGTGGGAAGTGATGCGATCGCCTATATGATAGCCCAGGATCTCCATCGCCGTGGGAACCGAAGCATCGTACTGGGTACCGGGCCAGTATTCGAAGTCCTGCGCCTTCGACGTGCCGGCGACTATCGCCGTAAGAAGAACCAGGCAGAAGAGCGACAGGACGGTGTACCTATTCATCAATATACCTCCTCACACACGGTCTGGGCGGCTCTTTCAGGAAACATCATTTGAGTAAATAAGCGGATTCTGGTCTTCATCATCCAGCGGGTCTCCGACTTCGATGGTATCCAGGATCCGATTCGGAAGCACGTTGGGTATGCCGTTGAACGTGCTGTGGTCGGGCATGTAGGCACAGGTAAAAGCCCGCCGGGGATAGGGCGTCATGTTCGCATTGGCGGCGTGCACGATCAGTCCGTTGTGAAAGGAACATCCGCCCGCAGGCATGACGACGGGCACGGGTTCCTGCCGGCCGAGATCGGGGTAGGCTTCGAACATGGCCCCCACCTGGTTCCCTGCCGCCGGGAAATCGTCCCGCCGCGCTATGTGTGAACCCGGCATGAAGAACATGCAGCCATTCTGGATCGTCACATCGTCCAGGGCGACCCAGATGGTGATGGCGTGTTCCGACGCGAAGGACCACTTGGTATTGTCCTGGTGCCAGGTGGTGGGATTCGCCCAGGGCAGCTTGATCAGGGCCTGATCGTGCCAGATGCGAATGCCGTCGATCCCTTCCAGGTCGGCCGCCGTCCTGCCCAGCCGGCTGTCCAGCATCAGTGCGCGGACTCCGTCATGATCCATCCACAGGTTGGTCCGCTGCCGGAATACGGCTTCGTCCTTCGCCGTTACCTTCCTGTCAAGGTGAAAGGATCCTTCGGGCAACCGGTTCCGGTCGCGCAGCGCGACCGCTTCATCTACCGCCGTCCGCCAGGTCTCCAGTTCTCCGGCATCCAGAAAGTCCTCGATGATGAGGAATCCGTTTTTGCGGTAGGAGTTGATCTGCCCGCTCGTCAATCGATGGTTCATTGCCGTCTCTCCGTCAAACCGGCCATACCCGTGGGAACAGCTCACAGGCCATGGGATCTCCCGGAACCAGGCCGCCGGTAACCGTGGGAGAAATCTCCCAGGGCCGGGTGGTGAACCGGGCGTCGTCTCCGAGCCAGCGCGTGGCCAGGACGCGGCGCGCCCCGGTAAGAGATTGGTTGCCCGCCGCGCCGTGAAGCGAACACATATGAAAGGCGATGACGTCGCCGGGCTCCATGTCCCACGCCAGGATATCGTAGTCCTCCGGGTGTTCGTCGATGGGCGGCACGTCTTCGAATGGCCTGTCTCCCAGCATGGGCTTCGCCGCGGCGTCCTCGAGGGCGTAGTTGCTTTCCGTGGCGAACTTGCGGGGCACGAACCAGCGGTTCCAGTTGTGCGATCCCCGGACGAACTGTACGCAGGCCGCTTCTGTCACCGGGTCGAGCGGCATCCACAGCGAGACGTTCTGGCGGCCGTTCACCGGGTAATAGGGCTGGTCGTGGTGCCAGGGCGTCCGCTTAAGCGTCCCGGGCCACTTGACCAGCAGGTGCTCGTGATAGAACACCGAACTACCGGATCCCATGAGCCGCGCCGTCATGGCGCCCGCGGGCGAGTGGAACACGAAGTCGCGGTACTCGGGAATCCGTTGCCAGTTGCAGTAGTCGTCGAAGAATCCGCCCCGGTCTTCTTCGCCCGCCTTCAGAGTGCCCGCGTAGTCGCTTGGCTCGGCCAGGTTGCGCGACACGCCGGCTTCCACGACGGACACCCAGTGCGGATCAAAGGCCTGGCGGATGCATACCGCTCCGTCTTCCCGGAACCGCCGTATCATGTCTTCGGTTACGACTCCATCCCCGCTCAAGTCCCGCGCGCTCCTTCCGATCGACCGTCTTCAGTGCCGGCGTCTTCAGTGTTGGCGTCTTCAGTGTTGGGCGATGTACATTTTCGTATGCATGATACCGATCCAGGAGAACATGGCGTATCCGAACTTGTTGACTTCGAGCCCTTTGAGATAGGGTTTCCGCAGATCCACCGTCAAGTTGTGGTACAGAAACGCGCCACCCACGTCTTCCACGAGCAGCCGCTCCGCCTCACGGTACATGCCCATGCGTGTTTCGTGATCCATCTCGTCCGCCGCCGTGTCGATCAGCCGGTCGAAGTCGTCGTTGCGCCAGTCCTGCCGCCCGAATCCTCTCGGCTGCGACCGCCACACCATGCCGAGCAGGTTGTTTGGATCGGGATAGTCCGCGTTGAACCCCCCCAGGCCCATGGGGATGTTCCACTCGTACATGTTGTCCCGGTATACCTTGTCTTCCGATCCCCGCATGCGGAGTCGCAGGCCCAGCGCATTGCCAAGCATCGCCTGTATAGCCTGGGCGGTGTAGCTGATCTGTGGGTTGGTCTTGCCGATCCAGAAATCGATCAGTGGAAAACCCTTGCCTTCCGGGTAGCCCGCTTCGGCCAGCAGGGCGCGGGCGCGCTCGGTGTCGTAGGCCTGCACGTCCCGGATGGACGCGTCTGCACTACCCGGGAATTTGGGCGGCAACATGGAGTATGCGGGCACGCCCGTATTACGCAGAACGACCTTGCACATCGCCTCGCGGTCGATGGCGTGGCTGATCGCGCGCCGCACCCGGACATCGTCGAAGGGCGGCTCGCGGGTCTTGAAGAACAGGTACCAGGTCTCCGGAAAGGCGTAGTAGGTAAGCTCGGATTTCAGGATCGGATGGTTCTCAATGAAAGGGAGGTCGGTCAGCAGGACCCTGAGGTAGTCGATCTCGTCGTTCTCGTAGGGCGGGGTGCCCGGATGTCCGGTGGTGAAGATCTGGACGATTTTCTCGAGATAACCCTTGTGGGGACCGGTATAGTAGGGATTGAGGGTCAGCGTGGCCTGCCTGCCCTTCTGCCATTCGGAAAGGGTGTAGCTCGCGTTGGCTACCAGGTTCCCGGCCTCGCTCCATCGTACCCCGTGTTTTTCCACCTGCCACCGGGGCACCGGTCCCGACCCGGTGAACGCGACGATGAAGGGCAGGTAGGGACAGGGCTTCTCTGTTTCGATCTCCAAAGTGAAGTCGTCCAGGGCCCGCACGCCCACGGTCGACGGGTCGGTCACACTGCCCTGGTTGAACGGGCGGGCGCCTTTGATTTCGTAGTAGAAGAAGGCGTAAGGACTTGCTACGGCCGGATCGAGAAATCGTTTGTAGGTATATTCGAAGTCGTGCGCCGTTACGGCGCGTCCGTCGCTCCATCTTCCGTCGGGACGAAGTTTGAACGTCCAGCGCAGACCGTCCGCCGACTGTTTCCACGACGTTGCCGCCGCCCCGACCAGTTCCAGGTTCTTGTCGAGCATGACCAGGCGCTCGAACAGGGTCAGCGCTCCCTGGCCCTCGTATATGTTGATGCTGACATCGAAGGTCAGTGGTTCTACCAGCGTGTAGCGGAACACCTGCTGTTCCAGGGGCGCCGCGTCCGCCGGCATCTCTTTTCCGATGGAGTTGACCACGGGGACGGCGCCGGTCAATACGGCAGCCGGCAGGAAGCAGAGGAAGAACCCGAGCAGGCAGGTCGCGACGGCGACGAAACGGCCCTGTGCGAACAAGGCCGGGAAGCGCTTGTGTGCGGCCCGGACCGGTCGTATCCATTTCTTCATTCCAGTACCTGTGGTTGATGTGTGCATGATGGGACCGCCGCTGAACGCAGGATCCGGCAGGCTAAAGACTATACAAAACGGGGGATGACCTGTCAACAGCAGGGTACGGAAATCAATACGTCCGGGAAAGCCAGTGCCTGGGTGGTCAGCCTACAGTCTCTCCAGCCGGACATACCTCGACAGGGTGCGGGCGACGGACACCGCGAGGACGAGTTTGACCAGGCCGGAGGGGATAAAGGGGAGCAGGCCGACGGCCAGCGTGGCGGGCCAGGTGGTCTCCACGCCCGCGTAGAAGTTGAAGTAGGCGTACAGATGCAGCAGGCCGCATCCGAAGATGGCGACATGGCCGAGCAGCATCCCGGCGGCGAGATGGGGGATGCTGTTCCGGGTGAAACGATCCACGTAACTTCCGGTCAGGAATGCGCCAAGAACGAACCCTACGAGGTAGCCGAAGGTGGGGGAGAGCACGACCGCCGGGCCGCTCATGCCACCGGCGAATACCGGGATGCCGGCCAGCCCGAGGCATACGTAGACGATCTGGCTGCCGGCGCCCCAGCGGCCGCCCAGTACGGCGCCCGAAAGCATGACGAAGAAGGTCTGCATCGTGATCGGCACGGGGCCGATGGGTATGTTGATATAGGCGCTCACGGCGGTCAGCGCCGCCATCAGGGATGCCGTGGCCAGCCGTACGTTCCTGGACAATACATGCCTTTCTGTCGATGCGAACGAATCGGGTTTCAGCGATATCCGCGGGGCTGCTTTGCCTTGCACCCCCCAGCAGGTTCATATACATTGACGGGCGGTTGTGTCAACGACGTTTTAACCGACCTGAAGGAGTGTCACGATGAGAGTGGGTATACGCACGACTGGCCGATTGAACGATACGCCCTTCGAAGCGGTATGCGCGTGGATGGCCGAAAAGGGGTTCGATACGATCGACGTGTCCCGGATCGACGGCGACATGGTCCGGACCGCCGAAGCGCACGGTGTGGCCATCGGCCAGGTGGACCTCGTGGCGGGCACGGAACTGCTGAGCGACGATTCCGGCCGTCGCGAACAGGCGCTGGGCGCCTCCCGGGATTCCATCCAGCGCGCGGTGGACCATGGCGTAACCAACATGTTCTACGTGGCGCCGGCCCCCGTGGATCCCGCCCAGGGCCGGGATGCGACCTTCCAGCAGTGGAAGCGCACCATGCCGGACATCGTGGATTTCGCCGAATCCCGGGGGGCGACCATCGCCCTGGAGGGTTGGCCCGGGGGGTCGACCCACCATGAGCGAATCGGCGCAACACCCGAGATGCTTCGCGCCATGTTCGAGGCCTGCCCGTCGCCCGCTTTCGGCATCAACTACGATCCGTCGCACCTGATCAGGCTGGGCGTGGATCCGATGCGCTTCCTGAATGAGTTCGGCCACAGGGCCCACCACGTGCACGCCAAGGACACCGTGTTCGACGAGGAAGCGCTCTATCTTTACGGCAGAATCAAACCTTCCTTTGATTCTGCCGTCGCCTTCGGCGAAGGCTACTGGCGGTACTGCATACCCGGCGAGGGGCTGGCCGACTGGGCGCTCATCGTCAAACGGCTCGAGGATTTCGGTTACGACGGCATACTGAGCATCGAGCACGAGGACGGGCGGTACTATGGTTCGTGGGAGCTGGAGGAAGAGGGATTCGTCCGGGCGCGGGCGCACCTCAAACGCTATATGCTGTAGCTTCCATGACACAGGTCGCGGCCCGCCTGAAAGCGGTTCATGCTGCAGCTTCCGTGGTACATGCCGCGGCGCCCAGGCCACGTCCGTCCGTCCCGGGACGCGGGGGTCCGTGCCCTTCAGCCGGACACTTCGTGCAGGACCTTCTCGACGTGCCCGTCCACCTTCACGTTTCGGAAGATCCTGGAGATCCGGCCGTCGCCGTCGATGACGAAAGTCGATCGCTCGATCCCCATATACTTCCGGCCGTAGTTCGTCTTCTCCTTGTACACGCCGTACGCCGTGGACACGGAGGTGTCCGGGTCGCTCAGCAGCGGGAAGGGCAGGTTGAACTTCGCGCTGAACTTTTCGTGGGAAGGAATATCGTCGCAGCTGACGCCGAAGACCCGGACATCCTGGTTCTGAAACGACGGGTAATGGTCCCTGAAGGCGCAGGACTCCCGGGTACATCCGGGGGTGTCGTCCTTTGGATAGAAGTATAGGACCACGGTTTTTCCCCTGAGGTCCTTGAGCGAAACGCTTCCGCCCTTGTCCGCCTCCATCGTGAACTCGGGCGCTGGATCTCCTGCCTGCAGCATGATGGTTTCCTTTCTTCAGGGGCTCCCCGGAGGACCCTGTAGGCCGGTCGGTCAGGATTTTACGTATGCCCCACGGTGTATGGTCCGGCCCTCGGCTGTATACTTCGTCTCGAAATTGGTCAGGTCGCCGCCCAGTTCCCTCACCCGCTCGGGGATTTCCTTCAGCGCCGTCAAACGGTCGGACGTTTCGAGCAGGGCCAGGGTCTCCTCGTAGTATTCGACGTAATCCGTGGCGAAATCGAGGGTTCCGCCCACGGCCAGCGTGCGTACGATCTCTTCGAGGAACCGGGCGTTGAACAAACGGCGTTTCCGATGACGCTTCTTCGGCCAGGGATCGGGGAAGTAGACGTGGTAGGCCGATACGGCCTCATCGGGTATGAATCTCTCCACAAAATACACGGCGTCATCCCGCAGCAGGCGGATGTTGGTAAGTTCCCGCCGCACCACCCGTTCCTTCATGATGCGGAAATACCGCAACGCTCTTTCGATGCCGATGTAATTGATACCCGGATAGGCCATGGCCGAATTGATGAGGAAACGGCCTTTGCCGCATCCGATCTCGACCTCCACGGGACTGTCGTTATCGAACAACCGGTCCCATCGGACCTGTTCCTCGTTTTCCCGTACGCGGAATTCCACGTCCCCGGCAACTGCCGCAGGTTGACGCGATTCGGAGGAAAGGGTCATTTGTTCCATTGGAAAAGCCATGAGTTACGCGGGTGGCTGACTGGACACTCCACCGGGCAAATTAGAACACCGGAGGTGCCCTGTCAAGCCATACGCCGTACCCAGAATTGGTTTGATTTTGCGCCGGCCACTGGTTATCATTAGCAGCGATCGCAACCAGTTTCTGCGCATTTGATACTTCCTGCGTCTCCGAGGCTGAGCCATGCTCGACTACCACATGCACGTAGAGAACTACTATCCCTTCGGACGGTCGCCTGATGACCGGCCCGACGGGACAGATCCCATGGAGACCATGCATATGTTTGCGGCCTCGGCGGCCGACCATGGCGTACAGGAAATAACCATCACGGAACACGTGTACCACTTCGTGCAGGCGAAGGACATCGTGGACAGGCCCTGGTCCGATGCGTTGTGTTTCTACGACATGGACTATTACGTGGAACTGCTCCAGTCCGCCCGCCGTGAGGGACTGCCCATCAAGACCGGCATCGAGATGGATTACATCGAAGGCAAGGAACCTGTAATCGAACGGATCGTCGAGGGGTATCCCTGGGATTTCGTACTGGGCTCCGTGCACTGGATCGGCGACTGGGGATTCGACCTGGCTTCCATGGCGGACGAGTGGGACCGGAGGTCGGTGGACCAGGCCTACCGGGACTACTTCCGCCTGCTGGGACAGGCCGTGCAGACCGGCTGTTTCGATTCCATGTCCCACCCGGATCTCATCAAGCTGAGGGGGCATATGCCCGAAGGCGATGTCTCGGATCTGTACGAAACCTTTGCCGAGCAGGTGAGCGGCCAGGAGGGTCTCTGCGTCGAAATCAGCTCGGCGGGCATACGAAAACCCGTGGGCCGAATCTACCCGGAACGCCCCCTGCTGGAAGCGTGCGCCCGCCGCGGAATCTCCATCACGACGGCATCCGATGCCCACTTCGTGGAGGACATCGGCAGGGATTTCGACCAGGTGAAGTCCCTTGCAAGCGCCTGCGGTTATGACGAGGCCATGTCTTTTGACCGTCGGCGCGCGACGCCGGTACCCATCGAATAGGTTTTCGCTCCAGGGAGGGACCAGATCACATGGCCATGGCCGTAGTCAAACCGCGCATCCGCGGGTTTATCTGTACCACGGCGCATCCGGCCGGATGCGCCTCGAACGTCGATTCCCAGATCCGGACCGCCCGGGCCGCCCAGGCCGGCAGGCAGGACGGCGCCGGACCGCTCCGCGTTCTGGTGATCGGCTCTTCGACCGGATACGGGCTGGCGGCGCGGATCGCGGCGGGCGTGATGTACGGCGCCGACACCGTGGGTGTGTTCTACGAACGCGAGGGAAGCGGTGCCAAAAGCGGTACGCCGGGGTTCTACAACACCGCGGTATACCACCGGTACGCACAGGAAAACACACTCGTGTCGATCAACATAAACGGCGATGCGTACGCCCACGATATCAAGCGGAAGACCCTGGCGCTTATCGAATCCAGCATGGGCCAGGTGGACGTGGTGATATACAGCCTGGCCTCTCCGAGACGCACGGATCCCGATACCGGCGAAACCTACCAGTCCGAACTCAGGCCCATTGGGGATACCTATGTCGGTAAATCCATCGACCTGAACCGGGAGATCGTCAACGAGGTCACCGTGGAACCGGCGACGGAAGAGGGCATCCGGGGGACCGTCGGCGTCATGGGTGGGGACGACCTGCACCTCTGGAGCAAAGCGCTGCTGGAAGCCGGGTTGCTGGCGGACGGCGCACGGATCATTCCCTTTTCGTACATTGGTCCCGCCCTGACCTGGGCCATATACCGGAGCGGGACCATCGGCCGCGCCAAGGAGCACCTCGAAGAAACCACGAGGGAGGTCAGCCGCCAACTGGAGTCGACCGTCGGCGGGCAGGCCGTGGTTTCGGTGAACAAGGCCGTGATTACCCAGGCATCGGCCGCGATCCCGGTCGTCCCCCTGTACATCAGCCTGCTGTACCGGATCATGCGGGAACGAGGCCTGCACGAGGATCCGATCCACCAGATGGCGCGGTTGTTCAACGACCATATCGGACCGGGTGGGATGCCGACAGTCGACGATGAGGGCCGCATCCGCCTCGATGACGTGGAACTCGAAGCGTCGATACAGCGGGAGGTCGAATCGGTCTGGCCGACGATCACGACAGACAACTTCCGCGCCCTGACCGACTACGATACCTACAAGCGGGGGTTCCGGCAGTTGTTCGGCTTCGAAGTGGACGGCGTGGCATACGACGAACCAGTAGAATTGGAAGCGGAGATATAGCGGTCGGCATTGGGCGGCGCCATGGCACCGGGCGCCGGGTTTCTCAGGGCGGATCTACATGCGCCAGACGGGTTCCTGCCCGATCCACTGGTCGCCTTCGCTGGCAACCGATCTGTACGAACTCACGATGGCGGCCGGCTATTTCGCGAACGATCGCCGGGAAAGAGCCACTTTCGAATTATTCGTACGAAACCTGCCGGCGCGGCGTTCCTGGCTCGTTGCCGCCGGGTTGCGTCAGGCTGTCGACTATCTGACAGCGCTCCGGTTTTCGGCGGACGATATCGCTCACCTGAAGTCCTTGCCGCCGTTCAAACGCATTCCGGGCGCGTTTTTCGATTTCCTGTCGTCGTTCCGGTTTTCGGGAGATGTCTGGGCCGTACCCGAAGGAACCGTGGTTTTCGCGGGTGAGCCGCTGATGCGGATCACGGCTCCGATCATCGAAGCCCAGATCGTAGAGACCTTTCTGCTGGCTACGATAAACCACCAGACTCTGGTGGCGACGAAAGCGGCGCGCATCGTCGAAGCCGCGGCGGGCAGGGAGGTCGTTGAATTCGGCAGCCGCCGGGCCCACGGCCCCGAGGCGGGCCTGCTTTCGGCGCGCGCGGCGGTCATCGGCGGGTGTATCGGGACTTCCAACGTGGAGGCGGGACGGCAGTTCGGTATCAACGTCTACGGTACCGCCGCACACTCCTGGATGATGACGTTTGAAAGCGAGATGGAGGCCTTCCGCGCCTATCATCGCGTGTTTCCCGAGAGCACCACGTTGTTGCTGGACACCTATGACCCCGTCGAAGCCGCCAGACTGGCAACCAGGATCGGTCCCACGCTGAAGGGCGTGCGTCTTGACAGCGGCGATCTGGCCGCTCAGGCCAGGCGGGTTCGGAACATCCTGGACGAGGCGGGAATGACGGAAACCAGGATCATGCTCAGCGGCGACCTGAATGAATACAAGATCGCTTCACTGGTCGACCGCGGGGTGCCCGCGGATGTCTTCGGCGTGGGTAACGAACTGGTCAATTCGCCGGACGCCCCCGCCCTGAGCGGGGTCTACAAGCTATGCGCGCTGGAATCGCCCTCAGGCACGCGGCCTGTATTCAAGCTGAGTGAGGGAAAGGTGACCCGGCCTTACGCCAAGCAGGTGTGGCGGCGGCGCGATGAAGGGGGCAGGTTCGTGGAGGACCGGGTCGCACGGGACGGCGAACCGACCGAGCCCCGGGAATGGGAACCCCTGCTCGAATGCGTGATGCGGAACGGCGGGCTTACCGGTCCGATGCCCGATCTGCCTTCGGTTCGACAGCGGGCATCATCACAGCTTGACAGCTTGCCGGACCGATACAAACGGTTGGAGGGCGGGGTGGCCTATCCCGTCCGCTTCAGTTCCCGGATTTCGACAAATCGGTAAAGGAGGACCCGTGCGTTACAAACGAGTATTGGTCAAGCTCAGCGGAGGCGCGCTTTCGGGGCAGAGTCCCTGGGGATTCGACCCTGCCGCCATCGAGTACATCGCCAGCGAGGTCATGAAACTGCACGCCGCGGGGGTCGAAGTGGGGATCGTGTCCGGAGGCGGCAACATCTTCAAGGGCGAACTGGGCCAGGACTGGGGTATCGAACGCGCGGAGGCCGACAATATCGGCATGATCGCGACCGTGATCAACAGCATGATGCTGCGCGGCGCACTGACCTCCCGCGGGGCGGCCGACGTCCGGGTCATGACGGCCATTCCCATCAATACCGTGGCCGAGCCGTACATCCGGCTCCGGGCCATACGGCACTTGGAGCACGGATGCATCGTCCTCCTGGCCGCAGGCACCGGGAATCCTTACGTGACCACGGACTATCCGTCGGTACTGCGCGCACTGGAACTCCGGACGGAAGTCCTGCTTTCGGCCAAAAACGGCACCGACGGGATCTACACGAGCGATCCGCAGGAAGATGCGGATGCCCGAAGATACAAGGTGATCAGTTACGATTCGGTCATCCAGCACGATCTCAAGGTGATGGACCAGACGGCCGTGCTGCTGGCCCGGGACAACAAACTGCCGATACATGTTTTCGACTTCAATTCCCCCGGCGCCATGGAGCGGATATGCCGGGGCGAGGACCTCGGCACCCTCATTACAAGGGGATCGGACGAATTCGCCTGACCGCAGTCGTTCCTTCATCATGATATCCAGACACCCCACAGCAGTCCTGCTGGCCTGCGGCTTCCTCTGGTCCGGCTTGGCCGACGGGAACGTCGCATCGTCCGTAAATCCCGCGGAGGCACCAGACGAAAACCGCCCTGAGGCGGCGCAAGACGAAAACCGCCCGGACGAATCGGCTGAAAACCGCCCTGAGGCGGCGCAAGATCCGCCCTTTGCGCTGGAGAACGTCTACAAGGGCGTATCCTGGGTGGGCGGCCGCCGGGAAATGCCGGAAGACGCCCTGCCGGCGGCACGGGAACTGGGCATCGAATGGCTCGCGCTCACGCCCTTCGGCTGGATGGAAAACCACAACACTCCGTCGGTACGGATGAACCGGCGCGGACGGTTCTGGGGGGAAACCGACCATGGGCTGCGGACTACGGCCAGGAAGGCGCGGGAACTGGGATTCCAGTTGATGCTCAAGCCGCACATCTGGCTGACCAGGCCCGTGGACAACGGCTGGATCGGCATGATCGATTTCGATTCGGAAGAAGAATGGCTGAAATGGGAAGCGGATTACCGGACCTTCATCCTGCACTACGCCGAACTTGCCCAGGCCGAAGACATGGCGATCCTGTGCATCGCCACCGAACTGTCCAATCCCGTACGGACCCGGCCGCATTTCTGGAAGGCGCTGATCGAGGAAATTAGGACGGTCTATTCCGGCAGGCTGACCTATGCGGCGAACTGGTACCGTGACTATGATGTGGTCGAGCTGTGGCCGCACCTTGATTACATCGGCGTAAATGCCTATTTCCCCTTGACGGACCGGTCCGGACCCGGCGTACCGGAGATCATGGCGGGGTGGAAGCCGTATATCGAAAGCATCGGCCGGTTGGCCGAAGAACACGACAAGCCCGTTCTTTTTACCGAAGTCGGCTACAAAAACGCGCCCGGGTCGACCATACGGCCCTGGGAATGGCCGCCGAGGCGGCGGCGCTGGAGCGGAGAAACAGAACAGGACAACCACCGGACCGACCAGGACGAGCAGGTCAATGCGTACGAGGCCCTGTTCAGGTCCGTCGGTCAATTGCCCTGGTTCCGGGGGTTGTTTATCTGGAAATGGTACCCCAACGCGACCCGCATTACCGTGGACAGAATTGAGTTCAGCCCGCAAAACAAGGAAGCGGAACGGGTATTGCAACGATGGTACTCGGTCCCATGAAGCTACTCCGGTTGAACATCAGGCGCCTGCTCGCTCCATGACGCCGCCGGTCCACTTCGTAAATTCACGGTGATTTCAGAGATCTGGATGAATACATGCCAAAGTACTTTCGTTACCGTTCGCTCGACGATCTGCAACAGGATATCGACCGCCTCGGATTGAACGACGAGATCCGGCTGACCGAAAACCTCGATCCGCTCTGGCGCCCCGTCCGGTTCGGCGGACGCACCATCGGGAACTCCATGGCCGTGCACCCCATGGAAGGATGCGACGGCCACCTCGACGGTTCGCCCGATGAACTCGTATACCGTCGGTGGCGGCTTTTCGGCGAGGGTGGCGCAAAACTGATCTGGGGCGAAGCGACGGCCGTGCTGGAAGAAGCCCGGGCGAATACCCGCCAGCTCTGGCTGCACGACGGCAACGCCGCGTCCTTCGAAGCGTTGCTTGCGCAGACCCGCAAGGCCCACCGGGCCGTCCATGGCCGCGATGACGATCTCCTGGTCGGGCTGCAGCTGACCCATTCGGGCCGTTACAGTTACCGGAAACCCCTCATCGCCTTTCACGATCCCGCCGCCGATCCGGTCACCCTCGTGGACAAAAAACGGAAGATTCCCGTTACGCCGGAATATCCGGTGCTGACCGATGCCGATCTCGGCCGGGTGGAGGACGCCCTCGTCGACGCCGCGGTCCTCGCCTGGAAGCTGGGCTTCGACTTCGTCGACATCAAGCAGTGCCATCGATACCTGCTCTCCGAACTGCTGGCCGCACGGCTTCGGGACGGCGCCTACGGCGGCGGTCTCGAGAACAGGACCCGGCTGGTAAGGAACGTGATCGGCCGCATCCGGGAGGAGACGAAGGACGCGTTGCTGCTGGCCAGCCGGATGAACGTCTACGACGGGATACCCTATGCCACCGACCCCGACACCGGTGCGGGTACACCCCGGTCACCCTATCCCGTTCCCTTTCTCTCCGGTTTCGGCGTGGATGTGGATGATCCCCTGAAGGAGGATCTGTCGGAACCGGTCGCGGTTGCCGGTATGCTCAGGGACGCCGGGATTCAGATGATCAACGTCACCATGGGAAGCCCCTACTACAATCCCCACGTGGGCCGGCCGGCCGAAAGGTCGCCGGTAGACGGTTACGACGCCCCGGAACATCCCCTGTTCGGCGTCGCAAGGCATTTTCGCGTGGCCGCGGCGATCAGCCAGGCGCACCCGGACCTCAATGTCGTGGGAACCGGGTACAGCTGGCTGCAGAAATACATGGTCAATGCCGGCGCGGCCAACATCCGCGATAACCGGGTGACCATCATGGGATCCGGAAGAGGCGCGCTGGCCTATCCCGATTTCGCGAAGGACGTGGCCGAGCACGGCGAAATGATCCGCAAGAAGAGTTGTATCACCGTCAGCTACTGTACGGCCCTGATGCGCGGAAAGCACAACGAACTCGGCCAGTTCGCCGTGGGGTGCGTGCCCCGGGACAAGATCTACGCGGACATCTACAAGGAGATGCTGGATACGGCGCCTGAACCATAGAGACGGCGAATCCCCGGTCCGCCAGACGGTAACGCTCAGAGCGGCCGGCATCGGCCTCCTCCTGTCGGGCGTCATCGGGTTCGGCACGCAGTACCTGGCCGATCGCGGCGGGTACGATTTCATGCTGTTCGCCCACCTGCCGTCCGGCTTCCTGGTACCCTTCCTCGCCCTCGTTCTCCTCCCCAACCTGATCTGCCGCGCCTGCTGGCCGCTGCGCGCGTTGACCCGCACCGAACTGCTGACGGTCTTCGCCATGGGCTGGGCGGCGTCCATGATGCCCGACCTGGGCGTCACCCGGTACATGGTCTCCGCCATCGCGGCGCCCGCCTACTTCGCCTCGCCGGAAAACCGGTGGGATGAACTCATCCTGCCCCACCTGCCCCACTGGGTCTACCTGAGCGATTACGAATCGGCCCGGAGATTCTACGAGGGGCTGCAGCCGGGCCAGCAGATCCCCTGGTCGGTCTGGATGACCCCCGTCCTCTGGTGGCTGTGCCTCTTCGCCGCGCTCCTGCTGATCGGCGCCTGTATCGTGGTGATCTTCCGCCGGCAGTGGATGGAGTATGAACGCCTGCGCTTCCCCATGGCCGAGGCGGCCCTGCGGCTCACCGGGGTGTCGGAAGAGCACGCGGATCAAAATTCCCAGGGCCTGTTCCGCAACCGCCTCTTTCAGGCGGGTCTCCTGCTGACTTTTTCCGCCATGGCCTGGAACTGCGCGGCATACTGGGGCGCGCTGCCCATGCTGCCCATTCATCCGGGCGCGCGGGCCACCCTGGAAATCGCGCCCTACTTTCCCGGCATACCCCTGTACCTGAATCTCTACGCGCTTTCCTTCGCCTTCTTCGCGCCGGCGGAGATCCTTTTCAGCCTCTGGTTCTTCCAGCTGTTCGGCGTGCTGGAGCAGGGACTGCTCAGCCGGTTGGGGATGTTTTCGACGAGCGGCAGCGTAGTGCAGGGAGGACTGACCGGCATGCAGTACATGGGCGGCGTGATCGTCTTCGCGGCGTGGCTGGTCTGGACCGCGAGGCGGCACCTGGCTTCGGTGTGGCGCACGGCATGGCGGCCCGCCCGGGACGAGAGCGAGGAACAGGAGTTGTTCTCCTGCCGCTGGGCCTTATTCGGGCTCGTGGGCGGATCCACTTTCGCGGTACTGTGGTTGTATAACGCCGGGCTCTCCATACCCGTGGGCATCCTCTTTCTCGTCGTCATGTTCACCTTCTACCTGGTGCTGGCCCGGGTGGTCGCCGAATCGGGGCTGGTCATGGCGGAACTCACGGTGAAGCCCAACTACTTCACGGTCGGCATGATCGGAACGGCGTCCCTGTCCATGCGCGACATCAACGTGCTCGGCATGGCCAACGGATTCGCGCGAAACTGGCGCACCTTCACCATGGTCGGATTCTCCCACATCGCCTGGCTGAAGAGCCGGATGGAAGGGCGTGGACGCGGGTTGTTCGGCTGGGTCTGCGCCGCGATCGGCATCAGCGCCGTCCTTTCGGTCGTCTCCCTGGTCCACTCAGCCCACACGGTGGGCGCCAACAACCTGTACACCCAGCCCGGCGGCCTGGGCACTTTCTTCTTCGGACGTACCATCGTCTGGGCGACGAATGCATCGCAGATCGGCGGCCTGGAAGCGCTGTTTCTCCTGTCCGGCATGTTGATCAACGGCCTGGTCATTGCCGGCCGGGCCTGGTTCACCTGGTGGCCTTTTCACCCGGTCGGCATGGCCATCGGGGACGTGGGCGGCGTGGTCCGCAACGCCTTTCTGCCGATTTTCCTCGCCTGGCTTCTGCAGATCGTGCTGATTCGGATCGGCGGCGTCCGGATGTATCGCGCCGCCCAGCCGTTTTTCACAGGCGTAATCCTCGGTTTTCTCATGGGTGTTGCCCTGTCCCTGGTGGTCGACGCGGTCTTCTTCCCGGGCACGCCCCACCGGACGGAGTGGTACTAACGCGCCGACACGTTCGCGGCGCGCACAGAATGAAAGGAGGGCGAATGAGCGAGATGGTTTCAGTCGGCGTGTCCGAAGTCGATGTAACTCCCGACTATCCGGTGCGCCTGAGCGGTTACGGCGCACGCAGGGAAGAAACGGCGAAAACCAAGTCACCCCTGTACGCCCGCGCCCTGGCAATCGGCGCGGAGCGGCCGGTTCTGCTGCTGGCCCTGGACAACTGCGGCGTGACCGCATCCATGACGGAGTCCGTCGCGCGGGAACTGCGCAGGCAGGCGGGGATTGACCGGGAACGCATCGTCCTGTGCTATACCCACACCCACAACGCGCCCATGCTGTCCGGCGCGGCTCCCATGCTGTTCAGCACGGATATTCCGGCCGCGCATCAGCGGCATATCGACCGCTACGCGGAAGAGGTGATGGAACGGCTCGTGGAGGTGGGACTGCGTGCGTTGTCGAACCGGAGACCGTCCCGGTTGAGTTACAGCGAGGGACACGCCGGGTTCGCGGTGAACCGTCGCGCGCAGATCGGCCCCGTGGATCACGTGATGCCCATGATACGGGTCGATGACCGGGACGGAAACCTGCGGGCCGTGTGGGTCAGCTATGCCTGCCACTGCACGACCTTCGGTCCCGCGGACAACTTCATGTGCGGCGACTGGGCGGGCTTCGCGGCCGACCGGATCAGCCAGAGCCAACCGGGCGCCGTTGCCCTGGTCACCATCGGGTGCGCCGCCAACGCGAATCCCTTTCCCCGCACGGGACTTTCCCTTGCCCGGCGGCACGGTGGAGATATCGCCTGGGAAGTGGACCGCCTGCTCGGCATCCCGGGCCGCCCCCTTTCGGATCGGATCCGCTGCCGTCTGGTCCACGCCTCGCTTCCTTACGACACTATCCCGTCGCGCGAGGCATGGATGGCCAAGGCGGAGGAACGAGGCGCCGAGGGATACCACGCCCGGAAGTGGATCGCCCGCATGGATAACGGCGAAGCAATCCCGGAAACGCTGAGCTACCCCGTCCAGGGCTGGTCGTTCGGCGATGAACTCGCCATCGTCTTCCTGGCGGGGGAGGTTGTCGCGGACTATGCCTTCAGGCTGCGGCGAATATACGACACCGCGAAGCTCTGGGTGGGCGCGTACGCCAACGACTTTCCAGGCTACATACCCTCCCGGCGGATCTGGAAGGAGGGAGGGTACGAAGCCGGCGACGCCACGGTGTATTTCGGACTACCCAATCGGTTCGCGGACGAAGTGGAAGAACGCGTCGTCGAGGCCGTGCAGCGGGTGATTCCGGAAACGTTCAGGCGGCCGCGCACGAACGGCGACTGACGCCTGAACGCTCCAGTCCCGGCTCTGGCTGGCCCATACGGCTCCGCGACCCCTCCTAGATGCCCTTGGGCGCTCTTGCCACGGCGTCCTCCCGCCGGGCCAATTCCTCGTGCTTCTTCGCGAAAGCAGCGCTGTGGTCGTCCTCAATCACCTCGAGATGGACCCCCGTCTCGAACCCCGGCAGGTTCCCCTTATAGAATTCGGGCTGATAGATGCTCTCGTCGGTGAATTCCCAGACGCGCTGCTTTCCCGCAAGACCGGGCCAGACGACGCGCAGGATACGCTTCTTGCTTCGGTAGCGCTGGACCGCCGTGGGCTCATCATCGTCGACGGCGTAGGTCTCGATGGCCTTCTCGTCGACCTCCACGCCGAGGCCGGGCTTGTCCGGCACCTCCATGTACCCGTCCACGACCTCGATGCGTTCGGTCAGCAGGTCGGTCTGCCAGAGTTCGTGGCAGGTGATGTAGGGCAGCTGGGCGTGGGACAGCACCGATCCGATATGGGCGGCGAAAGTGGTCGTCAACCCGGCCTGCCGCATCGTCCCCGAGGCGCCGCCGCCGATCACGAATCCGTCGCTGACCTCCGTCTGCCACACGTCGTCGCCGAAGTGCTCCACGATGGGCTTCTGAATGCGCTCCCGGAGCATCTGCGCGCCTTTGAGGTCTTTCCGCAGGTAGAAGGGGCTCTCGTACATGCCGACATTGACGCGTTGGTCGAGTTGCGACAGGATCTGTTCCGCTTTCGCCTGGGTGAGGAGGAACCCGTTGAAGTCCACGTCGAACCGGTAGTCGGCCGGGACGACTTCGCTCACTGCGTCGATCTGGGCGATGATGTCGCGCCATGGCCGCGCCTTCATCTTGAAGGACGTGTAGCCGCGCCGAAGGGACTCTTCCGCCTCTTTGACCCAGTCTTCGGGCGCCATGTCGATGTCCCACCAGGAAAGGGGGCAGCGGTCCCGCAGCTTGTTGCCGAGCAGGGCGTGCACGGGCACGCCGGCATCCTTCCCGCACAGGTCGAATGCGGCGATCTGCGGTCCGAAACCGATATCGTCGTCCCACATGATGGTCCACGGATCCCTGCCGACCAGGCCGGCGGTTTCCGAGGGGCCATGGCCGTCGGTAATGCTGACCAGGCCGTTGTCGGTCTCCAGCCGGTACACCCAGACGCGCTCGTTATGGGTGTTCGCCCGGGCCATGGCGTGATCGACGTGCGGGGCGTAGAACGGCACGTTCAGGGCCGTTCGTTCGGCGTGCGTGATCTTCATGGAATCCTCCTGGGATGATATGGGACGGTATGGTATGGACAGGCGTGGAGGTATATTACTAAGGCCGGTGCTGAAAAATGCAATCCATTTATAAACACTGGCCTTGCCTCGGTTTTTCGATCTGGTTATAATCCAATCAGGACGATTCCTGATCGCTTGCCAGAAAAAACAGAGGACATCTTGAAACTCGAAAGTCGGGTCGCTATCGTCACGGGCGGCAGTTCCGGAATTGGCCGGGGTATATCCATTGAGTTGGCCAGGGAAGGCGCCCGCGTCGTGGTCTGCGATATCGTCGAACGGCCCAGGCCAGGCAAGTTCCACGATCAGGACGTGACGACGCCTACCGTGGATGAGCTGAACGCGATGGGTTCGGAAGGACTCTTCGTACAGGCCGACGTCTCGGACGAAGCGGCCGTGAACCGCCTGGTCGACCGGACGCTGGAGGTCTTCGGAGCCCTGGACATACTGGTCAACAACGCGGGCATTTTCACCCTGGGCGACAGCCAGACGACCCCGGTCGCGACCTGGGACCGCATCATGGGCATCAATCTGCGGGCCCTGTTCCTGACCACGCGGGCGGCCGTGCCCCACTTGAAGGAATCCCGCGCGGGACGCATCATCAATATCGCTTCCGTGCACGCCTTTCACGGCGGCGGCGGACCGGCGTACGCGCCGGCCAAGGCCGGTGTAGTCAACCTCACGCGGGACACGGCGGTCGAACTGGCGTCGCATGGCATAACCGCCAACACGATCTGCCCGGGCTATATCGAAACGCCCATCCAGGACTACCTGACCGAGGCCCAGGTCGCCGAAGCGCTGGAGAAGACGCCCCTGCCCCGGCTGGGACTGCCGAAGGACATCGGCCGGGCCTGCGTTTTTTTCGCGTCGGACGACGCCGAGTGGATTACCGGCACGGCCCTGCCCGTGGACGGAGGCTGGCTGGCGCCGATCTGGTAGGGAATGAGGCGGCTCTAAGGAACTTCCGAGGCACCTATGGACAAACTCTTTGCGATAACCGGAAGCGTATCGGCGCTCCTGGGCGTGGTCGCCGGGGCCTTCGGCGCCCACGGATTGAAGGACCGGCTTTCCCCCGAAATGCTGGAGGTCTTCGAAACCGCCGTCCGGTACCAGATGTACCACGCCTTCGCCCTCCTTTTCGCGGCCTGGGCGGTTACGCGCTGGCCGGAGGCGATTCCGGCGGCGGCGGGCTGGTCGTTCATCGCGGGCACCGTGCTGTTTTCCGGCAGGTCTGTACGTGCTGAGTCTCGCAGGGATCCGGTGGCTGGGCGCCGTGCCCCCCCTGGGCGGCGTGGCCTTCATTATCGGCTGGCTTCTCCTGGCCTACGGAATTTACCGGGCCTGAAACGGAAAGAAACATGCGCATAGTAACCGGCCTTATTGCTCACGAGACGAGCACGTTCACGACCGTGGAAACCACCCGGAAGAATTACCAGGAACGGTATGGCGACCTTCGCGGCAGTAAAATCCTGTCGGCGTTCAGGGGCGCGAACAAGCCCACGGGCGGCTTCATCGAAGGCGCGGAAGCACACGGGTTCGAATTGATCCCCACGATCGTGGCCGAACCCCATCCGAGCGGTCCCACGCCTCGGGCGCTTTTCGACGAGATCGTCGACGAGATGCTGGAGGGGTTTCGCAACGCGGGGCCCATAGACGGCGTGCTGCTCGAACTGCACGGCGCCATGGTGGCCGAAGGCATCGACGACGGCGAGGGGTTCATCCTCACGGCCGTGCGCGACCTCGTGGGCGACTTGCCCATCGTAGGGCAGTTGGACATACACTCCAACGTGACCCCGCTGATGATCGAAAAGGCCGACATCCTGATCGGCCGGGAATCCTACCCCGAGGTGGACATGGCGCCCCGGGGCCGGGAGTGCGCCGACGTGCTCGTCCGGATCCTGCGGGAGGGACTGCGTCCCACCATGGCGCTGCACCAGATCCCCATGGCATGGGGCATGAACCAGGTGACTGCCCATTCGCCCATGAAGGAGGCGATTGAGTATCTGCATGAAATCGAATCGAGGCCCGGGGTCGTCTGCGGATCGATCGCCACCTGCTTCCCGCTCGCAGACATACCCCACATGGGCGCG
>JAPOYX010000174.1:0-1211 GCA_026706345.1 Gemmatimonadota bacterium
GATGGCTCCATGAGAACGACACTGACATTAGACGATGATGTTGCGGACTTTTTGAAAGACCAGAGTCGGCTTCACAATAAACCTTTTAAGCAAGTGGTGAACGAGGTTTTACGTCGAGGCATGACGTCCGGTTCCAAATCGTCCGAACCAGTCCCATTCAAGATTGTTCCGAATCGCAGCAAACTCGTTCCCGGCATCGATCCACAGAAGCTCAATCAACTCAATGACCAACTTGAGGCTGAAGACTTTGCCGGTGAGAGCGCCCAATGATCGTACCGGACATCAATCTGCTGGTGTATGCCTACAACGATGGAGCCCCCTACCACGCTGCCGCCAGACGTTGGTTGGAAGGATTGATAAACGGAAGCGAAAGAGTCGGCATACCGTGGGTCGTATTGACTGGATTCGTGAGATTAATGACTCATCCGAGGATACTGACATCTCCACTATCGACCTCGAAAGCCATTAACTATGTAACAGATTGGTTTCGGTACACGTACATCACACCGGTCAATCCCGGTGCCGACCATTTAACTCATTTTCGGCAGAATCTTGCTGCCGCCGGCGTCGGCGCGAATCTCGTATCTGATGCTCACATCGCCGCCCTCGCAATGGAATACCAGGCAGAGGTACACTCGAACGATTCGGACTTCAGTCGGTTTCCCGGACTCCGCTGGCATAACCCTTTGTGATGTTCTTTCCCCCATGTGGGAAGAGCAAGGCTGTGTCAAGGTAGGTATGCTGATTGGCAAGCTCAGCACAGGCCGTGCTCGGCCTGCCAGGACGCCAGATCTGAGAGTGCCCGGTCCGCCATAGCCTGTTTTTTTTCACGACCCCGCAGCCGCTGCGGGAGCCCAGGGAACAGCCCGTAGTTGACGTTCATGGGTTGGAAATACTTGCGTTCGGGGTCGGTGACGTATGCGATCATGGCGCCCAGCGCCGTTGTGAGGGGCGGCGTCAACAGCGGCTGTCCCTTGACCTGAAGGCCGGCGTTTCTTCCGGCCAGCCAGCCGGCCGCGGCCGACTCCAGATAGCCTTCCACGCCAATCATCTGTCCGGCAAAAAACAGGTCGTCGCGCTGCCGAAACTGTAAGGTCGGTCTGAGCAGGCGAGGCGACTCGATAAAGGTGTTACGGTGCAGGCTGCCGAGGCGCACGAACTCCGCTTTTTCCAGGCCGGGAATCGTGCGAAAAATACGCCGCTGCTCGGGA
>JAPOYX010000174.1:1229-4645 GCA_026706345.1 Gemmatimonadota bacterium
TACGACATCTTGGTCTGAAACCCGACCAGCCCGCACAGGGTTCCGGCCCGGTCGTCCTGCCGCAGTTGGACAACCGCGTGAGGACGGGTGCCGCCACGCGGATCGGTCAGGCCGACCGGCTTCATTGGGCCGTAGGCCAGGGTATCTTTGCCGCGCCGGGCCATCTCCTCGATCGGTAGACAACCCTCGAAGTAGCGACACTGCTCGAACGCCTTTTCCGGTACCTTCTCGGCGGCCAGAATGTCGTCAACGAGCTGATAATATTCCGCTTGCGAGAGAGGACAGTTGAGATAATCATCGCCGCCGTGATCGTAGCGCGAGGCTCGAAACGCCACTCGCGTATCTATTGAGTCAGCGGTCACAACAGGAGAGATGGCATCGTAGAAATACAGATACTCGCGACCGAACAATGCCCGGAGGTGTTCGGACAGGGCCGGTGAGGTCAACGGGCCGCTGGCAATGACCGTCGGCCCGGACGGAATGGCCTGCACTTCTTCCCGCCTCACTTCAACCAGCGGATGGGCTGCCAACGCGTCGGTGATGTACTGGGCAAAGACGTGGCGGTCGACCGCCAGGGCCTGCCCGGCCGGAACCCGTGCCGCGTCGGCCGCAGCCATCACTAATGACCCCAGACCGCGCATTTCTTCTTTCAGCAGACCGACCGCCGCCACCAGGGCAGCACTGCGAAAGGAATTGGAACAGACCAGTTCGGCCAGTTTGTCCGTATGGTGGGCGTCGGTGGGACGAACCGGACGCATTTCGTACAGACGGACAGTGACGCCCTGGTGGGCGAGTTGCCAGGCCGCCTCACTGCCGGCCAACCCCCCGCCAATGACCGTGACCGAAAGAGGAAACGTGTCCAGCATCTCATGTTTATTGGAGGACACGTTTCCTCTTTTCTGCATATCGCTCGTCAGACTCCCCGGTCACGCGACCTGGGATAAAGTATCGGGCGTCGGGGCCCTGGTTGCGCGCGGGCGTTTCGTCCGCGTGCGCTCCCGCACTTCCCAGCCGCCATTCCGGTAGTGTGCGCTCCAGCCGGTAGCCTTGCCGTTCACCTCGGATGCCACGTACTGTTCGCGACTCTTACGCGAAAATCTGATCACGGCTGGGTTCCCCTGCGGGTCTGCCTCGGGCGCACTTAACAGAAAGTGAAACTTGGAGTCTAACTCGTCGGCGTGGGGCTTCAACTCGGCAACCAGGGGAGCCCGCGTCTCGCGGTTCCGGGGAAACTGGCTGGCAGCCAGGAAGATGCCGGCCGCGCCATCGCGCAGCACATAGTAATCGTCCACGGTCCGACACTTGAGTTCGGGCATGGGTACAGGGTCGGCCCGCGACGGAGCGGGCTGACCGTTGCGCAGCAGCTTGCGCGTGTTGCCACACGTGCTATTGGCGCACCGGAAGTACTTGCCGAACCGACCGCTTTGCAGTCGCATTTCAGCGTCGCATTTCTCACACTCCAAGACCGGCCCGTCATAACCTTTGAGACGAAACTCGCCGGACTCTATCTGGTTCCCATCGCAGTCCGGACCGTTACCGCACAGATGCAGCTTGCGCGTTTCGTCGATCAGATAGGAATCCATGGCAGAGTCACAGGAGGGGCAGCGCCGCTTGGCCCGCAGTCGCCGGCTTTCGCCCTCGTCGTCCACATCGGTGTCAACCGCTTCCTCTCCGGGTACGAGATTCATGGTGCGCGTACAACGCTCAGCCGGAGGCAGCGCGTATCCCGAACACCCCAGAAACATCCCGGTACTTGCCGTGCGCACCTGCATCGGGCGTTCGCAGGTATCGCAGCGGACCGCCGTGGTGATGGGCTGGTTCGGTCGCATGCCCTCCGTGGCCCCAGCGGTTTGGAGCCGCTGAGAAAAGTCCGCGTAAAAGGCGTCCAGCACGCTGCGCCACTCCCGCTCTCCCAGAGCGATCTGGTCGAGTTCCTGCTCCATGTCTGCGGTAAACGAATAATTGAGCAAGTGGCTGAAGTTCTCTACCAGCCGGTCGGTCACCAGTTCACCGATCTTCTCCGCCTGAAAGCGCCGCTTGTTGAGACTGACATAGCCACGTTCCTGGATAGTGGAGATGATAGCCGCATAGGTGGACGGCCGGCCGATACCGCGTTTCTCAAGCTCACGCACCAGACTCGCTTCGCCATAGCGGGCGGGTGGCTTGGTAAAATGTTGCACGGTGTCGGTGTCGAGGCAGACCAGCGCGTCACCCTGGCCGAAGTCGGGCAGCTCCACCTCATCTTCCTTGCGCGAAGCAGGCGGTAATACCTTGGTGAAGCCGTCAAACTTGAGAATGCGGCCACGGATACGCAACTCGAACGGTCCGGCCTCAGCGAGGATGGTGGTGCTGAGGTATTCGGCGCGTGTCATCTGACAGGCAATGAACTGGCGGCGGATGAGGTCGTAGAGCCGTCGGGCATCCGCGTCCTGATTACCGAGGTCAGTCGGTTCGACTGTCAGGTCGGTTGGCCGAATCGCCTCATGCGCCTCTTGGGCGGATGCCTTGCTGGCGTAGGCGTTCGGCTTGTCCGGCAGGTAGCGCGGCCCATACTCGCGCTGAATATAGGCTCGCGCCTTGGTCACGGATTCGCGCGAGAGGTTGGTCGAGTCGGTCCGCATATACGTAATATGACCAGCCTCATACAATTGCTGCGCCAGCCGCATGGTCTTCCGCACGCCAAAGCTCAGCCGGGTAGCCGCCGACTGCTGAAGCGTGGACGTGATGAATGGTGCGCTGGGACGGGCCTGGGTCGGTTTGTCCTCACGGCTGATGATGGAAAAATCCTGGGCGGCGAGGCGGGCGGCCGCGGCTTCGGCCTGTTCGCTCGTCCCCGGACGAAAGTCCGCGCCGTTCTCCTTGATGACCTGGAAGCGATACCCCGACTCGTCGGCGCCTTTCGCCAACTCGGCAAAGACCTCCCAGTACTCCTCGGGTACAAAGGCGCGAATCTCCCGCTCGCGTTCCACAATGAGCCGCACCGCGACCGATTGCACCCGACCGGCCGACAGGCCACGCGCCACCTTGGCCCACAGCAGGGGCGACAGCTCAAAGCCGACGACACGGTCGAGAAAGCGCCGCGCCTGTTGTGCGTTAACCCGGTTTTCGTCAATTTCGCCAGGGTGCTCAAACGCGTCTTGAATGGCGCTTTTGGTAATTTCGTTAAAGACCACCCGACGAAAGCGTTCTTGTGTCCCGCCGATGAGTTGTTTCAGATGCCAGGCGATTGCCTCGCCCTCGCGGTCACGATCGGTTGCCAGATACACGGCGTCCGCGTTGTGCGCCAGCTTCTTCAGGTCGGCAACGACCTTCTCCTTGCCGGGTAACACCTCATAGCTTGCCGCCCAGTTATTGTCGGGATCGACGCCCATACGCGCGATCAGTTTGGTGCGTGTGTTCTTCCGGCCGGTGGCCTT
>JAPOYX010000175.1 GCA_026706345.1 Gemmatimonadota bacterium
CGCCTTCCCAGGCGCCCATCAGCCATACCTTGGTCCACAGCCGTTCCCATTCGAGTTTCATGAACTCGGGCGACGTATAGCGCTCCTTGGGAATGAAATCGTTGCCCAGATCCGGGTCCGGCTCTTTCTGGGCGGGCGTTTTCGACGTCTGCGGGTCTGCGAACCGCTCGATCTTCCTGTAAACCGTCATCGCATGAATCCTTGCCGGCGAAGCCGGGTCTCCCGAAAGGAAGCGAGCATAGGAGGGCAAAAAAGGTCAGTCAAGACGGTTTCTTGTCCCAGGTCCCCGACTATCGCGGACTGACCCAGTCAACCGCGTTGGCAATGAGTCGACGGAAATGCTCGTTGGCGTATGCGGTGGGCCCGTCTCCGCATTGCAGGTAGACGATGCGGCTCGACCCCTCGGTTCTGGTCCAGCCGATCAGGTTGCTGCCGTCGGGGTGGTCCCAGCCCTCGTTGTCGAACATCCTGGCGTTGGCGGTGCCCTTTCCCACGACCCGGGCGGCGGAATAGAAGTTGTCGCGGGTGAAGGCGTAGTCGCTTGCCAATAGCGGTTCCACGTCGTCTTCGAATACTTCGTAGAGGTAGAGCTCGTCGGTGATCGGGAACGTCGGCGGGATGCCGTGGGTGACGGGGTGGTCCCTGAGCTTGCGCACCCTGTGTTCGATGTCGTGGCGATAGCCGGAATCCTGGCATGCCGTGCCCCGGAGAATGCCCGGCATGTAGAGGAAGCGGCCGCCCAGGATTTTCGCGTAGTCTTCCCAGGCTGGCCATCCGGCGATGGCGTGGTGCAGGAAAACAAAGCCGTGGCCGGCCTCGAGCAGTGCCCGGAATCCTTCCCGGTACGCTTTCGGGGGCTCCGCGAATTCGGGTTCCCGGTCCGGCAGGAAGCGGATACCGGGCATGTCGTAGAGTACGTATGCGTCGTAGTCTTTCGCCCGCTCGGGGTCGAAGAAGACCTGTGCCGCGGGCTGTTCGACGTGTGTCCAGTTGACGCCGGGCATGGCGTCGAACAGGGCGAAAAACGGTTCCCGTTCGAATGGGTGTCCCTTGGTGATCAATAGAATTTCGCTGGTCACGGTTTCCATCCCAAGTGCCTGTTCCGGGCCGCCCCTGCAACCCGGGGCGCAGCATGCCGCGATGCGCACTTACCACAAAATGCCTATTGCGTGATAATAACGTCAAACCGGCCTGGAATCCGTCATGTCATCCGAACCCGCTCGCGCCAAAACCTGGCAGCAGACCAAGAGCGAACTGACGCGCACGTCGATCCTCGATGCCGCTGTCGCGTGCTTCTTCGAGCTCGGCTACCGGAACACTACCACGGAACACGTCTCCAACAAGGCCGGCGTTTCCCGCGGGGCCATGCTGCACCACTTTCCGACGCGGATGGAACTGATCAAGGCAACGGTGCTGCACCTCAACCGCAAGCGGCTGGAAATGTTTGTAGAGGGCGAAACGACCGTACAGCGGGGCGCCGTCTACAGCCGTATCGAGGAAGGCATCGATGCCTACTGGAAACAGCTCAACACGCCGGTGTTCGTGGTGTTCATGGAACTGAAGATGGCGGCGCGCACAGACGCTGAACTGGAGAAGGTGCTGCTGCCCGCCCTGGACGATTTCCAGGCCGCCTGGGACGAGAACACCCGCCGGATCTTTCCCGATCTGGCGTTGTCCGAGGCTTACGAGCGCGCAGCCTACCTGACCCTGTATCTGCTCGAAGGCATGGCCATGGCGCGCGTCGTCGACGGTCCCAGGGTGCCCGTCTCGATGATGCTCGGGTGGCTGAAGCGCGAACTGCGGCGCAGCTTCCAGGATGTGCTCGGCAGGGTCGAGCGCTCTCCGGAGCCCTGAGGCGTGCGCAATCTTACGGAACGGCAACTGCGGCGGCGGGAGCGCATCCTTTCCGCAGCCCGGGAACTGATCGCCCGGCAGGGCTACGACGGGGTCAAGATGCGCGATCTGGCAAAGGCCGCCGATGTCGCGCCCAAAACGCTCTATCACCAGTTCGAAAACAAGGAGACCCTGCTGCGAACCGCGGTGGAGGAGCGTTATCGCAGAACCTACAGGGCCATCGACAACGCCGAGATCGAGCGGGGGATCGATCGGCTTTTCTTTATCGTGGACACGGTTGCAACCACGACCCGCAAAAACCTGGCGTATGCGAGGGCGCTCGCGCCCATGCTCAGCTCATCCACCGAATTCGCGGAGATCCGGCTGCAGAGCTACCGCAAGGCGATCGACCAGATTGCCGACGAGGGCGAGTTCCTTGAGTGGGTCGATGTGGGGCTGCTCACCGCCATCATCTATCGCCAGGTCAATCCGCTGTATCTGACCTGGTTTTTCTCCAAGGAAGCGCAGCCCCACTGGGCCAGCGTGGCGAAACTGGACATGAGCCTGATCCTGCGCTCGGTTACAACGGGCTACACCCGGGAGCGCGTAACCGAGACGATCGTTGAGATGCAGGAAAACCTGAAGGGCACCCGCTTCGTCTGACTTGCCTCCCGGTCGTGCCCGTTAGCGGGGGTGGAGGCACTTCCTTGTGTCAGCGCCGACCTGAAAGGGCAAACGTTCCGCCGGTTCGCAAAAATCGAGGCCTGCCCCTAGCCCCGGAAGTCCTGGAGCGCGGCCTGCTTGCCGCGACGTTCAGTCCAGGTGTTCGTAGAGCGGGTCTTCCGGGTGGCGGCCACCGCGCGCCAGGCCATCGAAGGGCGGCCCCTCAAGGACCGCGGACGCGTCCGTGTTCTG
>JAPOYX010000176.1 GCA_026706345.1 Gemmatimonadota bacterium
GCACTGGCCTCGGCCTCGCAGGGCGCGTCCTATTACGAGCGCGACGGCTACTATGGTGTGCCAGGCGAACTGGCAGAAGGTAGGGGGTGGAAGTCCCCCGGAACGAAGGAGTAACCGAACCACGTTTCTCCGCGAGCCGTGCGTCGGCCCCCGCGAGGGGGTTGGCGAAGCGTCGGTAGCGGTACGGATGGGCAGGACTATGGAGCACCGCAAAAGCGATGGTCCGGGGTGCCGAGGCTTTCAGATCGGTCGAAGGCAACATCGCAAACATCGTATTGGTGAGATGTTGGCGAGCCCCGCGGTGTCAGAGAACCCATGCACGTTCGCACGCCTTCTGTCGGGACCCTGGGAGGTCTTCAAACTGCCCCGCCTGTCGTAGCGGGGTCGCATAGGGAATGGAGCATGCCGAAGCCTATGATGGACGGTTTGAAGAAGTCGGATGAGGCCGTACGACCGGTGAGGGCGGCGAACAAGGGAGCGCGAGCTTCTGCGGAGTTGCCGGAGGAAAGGGCCTCAACCAAGGGGAATCCGGATTGCCAAAGCACGCGCCGAACTCAGTGTCGGGAAAGCGTGCCACAGGCGGCGGCCCGGATACGGAAAGCTGCAGAGAGAAACCCGAAGGAGCGACTTACTGCGCTCCTCCACCACATCACGCCGGACGCGCTCGGTGCGGCCTACTTCGGATTGAAGAAGGACGCGGCAGCGGGCGTCGATGGTGTTACGTGGGAGATGTACGGCGAAGGGTTGGACGCGCGTCTGCGCGACTTGCACCGCCGCCTGCACAGCGGAGGAGCGTACCGGGCGCCACCGGTTCGGCGGGTGGAAATACCCAAGCCGGACGGCGGGACACGACCACTCGGAATCGCGGCTCTGGAGGACAAAATCGTCCAGAAAGCGGTTGTAGATGTGATCCTGACGCCGATCTATGAGGTGGAGTTTCTCGGTTTCAGCTATGGGTTCCGACCGGGGCGGGGGGCGCATGATGCGCTTGATGCTCTGGCCTTCGGGATAGAACGGCGCAAAGTCAGTTGGATAGTCGACGCGGATTTGCGGGCGTACTTCGACACGATCCCTCGGGATTGGTTGGTCAAGTTCCTCGAGCACCGCATTGGCGACAGACGGGTGATCCGTCTGATTCGGAAATGGCTGAACGCTGGCGTCATGGACGGTGAATCATGGAAAGACACGGGCATGGGCACGCCGCAGGGGGCAAATGTTTCCCCCGTTTTAGCAAACGTGTTCCTGCACTACGTGCTCGATCTGTGGTTCCACAAGAAATGGCGCCGGAATGTCCCGGATGGTGCGGCGATCATCGTTCGCTATGCCGACGATATCGTTGTCGGATTTCAGCATAAGCGGGATGCGGAGCGGTACCTCCGCGACCTCCGGGACAGGCTGACCCGTTTCGGACTCAGTCTCCACCCGGACAAGACCCGCCTCGTGGAGTTTGGTCGGTTCGCGATGATGAACCGCCGCCAGCGCGGGGCGGGCAAGCCGGAGACATTCGACTTCCTGGGCTTCACGCACTATTGCACGAAAACCCGGAGAGGGCGCTTTCGGCTTGGTCGCAAACCGGTCGCCAAACGGGTCAACAGAACTCTGGCGCGTATCGATGAGGTCCTTCGCATACGCTGGCACCACGACATCTGGGAAGTCGGGATGTGGCTGGGACGAGTCTATAACGGCTGGCTCAACTACTTCGCCGTCCCCGGGTCGGCCCGGTACGTTCGCGCGTTTCGCCGCAGGCTGCAACGCCTGTGGATGCGGGCACTACGCCGGCGGTCTCAGCGATCTCGTTTCAGTTGGAAACGGCTGGAGCGCATGTCCGAAATCCTTTGGCCACGCGCATCCATCCGTCACCCATGGCCGGACCGGCGGTTTGCCGTCAAACACCCGAGGTAGGAGCCGGATGGTTTAGCGACCAAGTCCGGATCTGCGCGGGGGGTGCGCAGCAATGCGCATTCCTACCGCAACTTCCTGATGATCGGTCGCGAGAACACCGCCGCCTGAGTCCTGTGGATTTGTGGA
>JAPOYX010000177.1:0-3006 GCA_026706345.1 Gemmatimonadota bacterium
GTCGCGATATGATTCATGTGCTCAACGCCTTTCGGCATCAACGGTTTCTGCGCGCCGGCCGACGCCCACGATCACGACAGCCACGGACTAGTGCTCAACGCCTTTCGGCATCAAAGGTTTCTGCGCTCCGTAGTAGAGGCGGCGCGATTCGGTCGTCTGCAGGTGCTCAACGCCTTTCGGCATCAAAGGTTTCTGCGCAGCAACGCCAGTTCTTCGGTGATAAATATAGCTCGTGCTCAACGCCTTTCGGCATCAAAGGTTTCTGCGCCAGCGCCCCGAAAGGCCTGCTTGATCCGGAAGAGCTGTGCTCAACGCCTTTCGGCATCAAAGGTTTCTGCGCCATCTACCTGCGGCGCCTCCGGACCATCAAGCAGGTGCTCAACGCCTTTCGGCATCAAAGGTTTCTGCGCGAAGCAGACCCAGGCGGAAATCGCGGACGGCATGGGGTGCTCAACGCCTTTCGGCATCAAAGGTTTCTGCGCCCACCACCAGTACAGCGTCAAACTGCTTCCCCTGTAGTGCTCAACGCCTTTCGGCATCAAAGGTTTCTGCGCCGGCGGGAGACCGAGCGTATGGTACGGGTTGATTCTGTGCTCAACGCCTTTCGGCATCAAAGGTTTCTGCGCCAGGGCGTCAACCCCGACGGACTTTTCTACTGGTAGTGCTCAACGCCTTTCGGCATCAAAGGTTTCTGCGCCGGTTCGAGCGCCGGAGACCAATCCGGCGATGTTCCCGTGCTCAACGCCTTTCGGCATCAAAGGTTTCTGCGCTCGATCGACCGTATCGGATACTTCGTCGGATACAGCGTGCTCAACGCCTTTCGGCATCAAAGGTTTCTGCGCTCGTCGGGTCGACGGCTTAACCACGAGGGGGGTTTCGTGCTCAACGCCTTTCGGCATCAAAGGTTTCTGCGCAAGTACTACAACGAGCACGGTATCCTCTGGACTGTGTGCTCAACGCCTTTCGGCATCAAAGGTTTCTGCGCAGTATTTTAGTGGGTCTGGTACACGTAATGTAGGGTGCTCAACGCCTTTCGGCATCAAAGGTTTCTGCGCGATTACCGTATACTCCGTGGTTCGAGGTCTATTAAGTGCTCAACGCCTTTCGGCATCAAAGGTTTCTGCGCTAATTCGACGGGCCGAGTGACACTGGCGCCTATACGTGCTCAACGCCTTTCGGCATCAAAGGTTTCTGCGCCCGGGGTGGCTGGGGGCAGTAATGAGAACCTGAAAGTGCTCAACGCCTTTCGGCATCAAAGGTTTCTGCGCGAGAGAATGATTCTGATTGGACTAGAATACGGAAGTGCTCAACGCCTTTCGGCATCAAAGGTTTCTGCGCTGAAGAACTGTTGCAGTGGATCGGCCGCGCAGTTGTGCTCAACGCCTTTCGGCATCAAAGGTTTCTGCGCCCGCCGTCGATTGTTCAGGCATGATCCCGGTTTGAGTGCTCAACGCCTTTCGGCATCAAAGGTTTCTGCGCCCCAAAACATGGGTGGCTTCACCAGCCCATAGTTTTGTGCTCAACGCCTTTCGGCATCAAAGGTTTCTGCGCCGTTCACTCAGTGAACACCCTGTGCGAAGTTATCCAGTGCTCAACGCCTTTCGGCATCAAAGGTTTCTGCGCGTAAAGCGATTGTGACGCACTCCTTTTCAGATACGTGCTCAACGCCTTTCGGCATCAAAGGTTTCTGCGCTGCAACAAAAATCGCTGGATATGGAGCAGTATGGGTGCTCAACGCCTTTCGGCATCAAAGGTTTCTGCGCGGCGCATCGGACTACCGCAGCAACACCGGAGGTATGTGCTCAACGCCTTTCGGCATCAAAGGTTTCTGCGCAGGATTTCGGGTTTATCTAGTCACGACGTTATCGCTGTGCTCAACGCCTTTCGGCATCAAAGGTTTCTGCGCACTGTGACGCAGGGCTGAATTACCCTACTAATATTAAGTGCTCAACGCCTTTCGGCATCAAAGGTTTCTGCGCCTGGTTCGTTGGCCGACGATTCACACTGACCGTGTTGTGCTCAACGCCTTTCGGCATCAAAGGTTTCTGCGCTGCCATGAGGGCTGACCTTTCTTGAGGTACTTGCAGTGCTCAACGCCTTTCGGCATCAAAGGTTTCTGCGCTTTTTGCTGATGCTCTTGGATTTACTGAATACACGGAGTGCTCAACGCCTTTCGGCATCAAAGGTTTCTGCGCTCAGTGGACGGCGCCGGAATTCCACGGTTTTGGAACGTGCTCAACGCCTTTCGGCATCAAAGGTTTCTGCGCTCGCGGCAGCCGCTCCAAGAGAAGTAAGTAGGGCGGGGTGCTCAACGCCTTTCGGCATCAAAGGTTTCTGCGCCCCTTCAAGGTCCCTGATAGCGGCCAGCAAATCGAGGTGCTCAACGCCTTTCGGCATCAAAGGTTTCTGCGCACGATTGCCGTGCACTTCTCCGACGTGAGGCCAGCCGTGCTCAACGCCTTTCGGCATCAAAGGTTTCTGCGCACGGAGTATACTGTCTCGGGGTGTCCTGAATTCCTGGTGCTCAACGCCTTTCGGCATCAAAGGTTTCTGCGCATCGATGAACATGTTTTCATAGTGCGACGGGTTCAGTGCTCAACGCCTTTCGGCATCAAAGGTTTCTGCGCGGTCTGAGCGTTGATATTCTGCAACCTCTGACTGACGTGCTCAACGCCTTTCGGCATCAAAGGTTTCTGCGCATCAAGGGGTTTTAAAGGTGCCCGCCCAGGAATTCAGTGCTCAACGCCTTTCGGCATCAAAGGTTTCTGCGCCGATTGCCGTGCACTTCTCCGACGTGAGGCCAGTTGTGCTCAACGCCTTTCGGCATCAAAGGTTTCTGCGCCGTCCAGCCAACCGTTGAAGGCGAAAAGCCCATGTCATTGAGTGCTCAACGCCTTTCGGCATCAAAGGTTTCTGCGCCCCAGGCGTCAGGGTGGCTTGTAATCAAGGGCATGTGCTCAACGCCTTTCGGCCTCAAAGGTTCCTGCGCCGCTCACTGAACATGAC
>JAPOYX010000177.1:3016-22981 GCA_026706345.1 Gemmatimonadota bacterium
GTTTCTGCGCAGACAGATGGCCGTACCGCTTTGAAAAAACTTCGGCGTGCTCAACGCCTTTCGGCATCAAAGGTTTCTGCGCTGTGCACTTTCGCGCTGGTTCGATGGCCAACGATAGTGCTCAACGCCTTTCGGCATCAAAGGTTTCTGCGCAGTACGTCTCGTAACTGCTTGTCTCTGTAGGAAATAACGCCGGACATGTCATGCATGTCACTATCTCCATCGCATATTCTCGACACTCTACAAGCGCAGTAACGACAACTGATTATCTCCCTTCCACTTACGAGTGTCAGGCATCTGAACATAGCTGATCCCTATATAAGGTACTGGAAACAGAAAGGTTACTTATGCCATCTCCCATGTGGCCTTCGGTCCATTCAGAGGTGCCTGTCTTTTCAGCACGCACGTTAAATGATATCAAATCGTGGCGGTGGTTCAGTCCAAAGTCTACCTTCAGTCCGCTCTATGATCTTGCAGCGTGGGGAGAGGCGGACCACGAGTAGATCATCTTCCTCGGCCATCACTTTCTCCAGCTCGTGCCGGGCCTGTTCCATCTGCGTCTGAGTTAGGTGGCATCGGAACAGCGAGTATTGCAGCCGTTCCCCGTAACCGTTTACGATCTTATACACGCGACGCCAGCGTTTGGGGTCCCGGATATCGTAGCTGAAAATGTACCACCGAAGCTCGCTCATCCACGTAGGCGCATGCGGGCAAACAGCCCTTCTTCGCCACTCCATTCTTTCTCTAACAATCGCGCTTCCAACTCTATAGCGCGCGTATAGCTTAGAGAATACCCCAATACCGGGTGTTTCCAGGTTTCCTGCTTACGTTGCTCAAATAGGCTTATCGCAAGACGTTTGCCCTCATCGGAAAGCCAAACCTGTTTTTTGCTTATCGAGAGATGCTCTCCTGTCCATTGCCGACGATTGACGGAGGCTATCAGCGGCATATCCCACAGCGTGGTGCGGAATAGTTCCATCAAATCCAATGCCAGCGGATGGGCCGCTGTGCGTGGCGCATGGAAAAACCCGAAGGTGGAATCAAGCCCTACCGCAATGATCGCCGCCATTACCTCCCGATACAGCAGGCCGTAACCGAAAGAAAGCGCGGCGTTGAAGCCGTCACGAGGCGGTCGGCGGCTGCGTCCAGAGAAAACCATGTGTTTCTCGCTAGGATCCAGTAATTGTGCGAGCGCAGAAAAGTAACTCCGGGCGGCTATGCCCTCGCAGCCGCGCAGAGCGGCTGCGTCCTTACAACGCGATATCTGCTGGAGTTCATTCCGAATGGCATCGAGAAACACTTCCACTTTGTCACGCGCATTTCGGGTGCGCGACTGACGGACGATGAACCGCAACTGGTTTTCTATCTTGGCCTCCGCCAAACGGCGAGAAAGACGTAAGCGCAGTTTGTCATCCTGCAGAGCCTGGTACTGTCGCAAGCGACGCTGCACACCTGCCGGCGGCGCGACGCCCCCGACGTACCAACCGCCTCCGCTAATCCAATGTACAGCGATGTCGTTGCCAGCGGCGAAGTGAATGGCCTGAGACGTGATCTGTGCGCTGCCATGCAGTATGATGGCTCCAACGTCCATGCCAGGGTACTTCTTCTCCTCCCCCGTAGAGTTGCGCACGACGAGTTGCAATCCAGCACGTCTGACCTGAGCGTCGCGGTCCACGACATGCAGAACGCGGCGTGCGTCGTCTTTCGGGAAGAGACGACGTGGTTTCAGGAGGCTGGCGGCATCGTCGGTCATATCTATCACGGCGGCAAAACGCGACTCCTCCGGCAGGCACACCGGCGCAAGTGAGCACTTGGTACACAGGTTTTCATTGTCGGTCACCGGAGGACGTTCCAGTGAAAGAGACAACTCCCTTGCACGGATCACCGAACGCCGCAGGCGATCAAGGGCTGCGTCGTCCACCGACACGCGCACCGTCCTGTTGCTGGCGTGATAGCGTATGCGCCCTTCAGGCACCGGCTTGTCGAAGTGCTCGGAAAGGAGCACAGCATACGCCGTGACCTGGAGCTTGTCGCTTTCCCAGGCGTCATCGCCCTTGGAACGGCCCTTCTTGTGCTCGACGGCAACGAGTCGTCCGTCGCGATAGCGAGCGAAATCCACCTTGCCGCGAAAGCCCCATTCTTCGCTGGAAAGCTCCAAGCTCTGCCATTCACGATTCTTATCGACTTCGGCGTCATGAAGAGTACGTCCGGCGTGGACACGCTGGTCGGCAACACGGGTTTCCTCGACCTCTTCCAAGTAAAAAAGACGCTCGCAGTAAGCGAGCGCGTGCAACGCCATGACACGAATGATAGGAGCGTCGTCACGAGTAGCGGATGAAACTGAGGGGGTGTCGTTCATAATTCCCAGTCACGCGGAGCGACAGTGATCCAGCAGTCGGTATGTGGATGGTCAGTCAATACCTCTGGCTCACGAATTTCAAAGTTGAGCATGGCAGGCCGGTCTCCATTGTGATCGCTCCAGACTGGCATGGAAAGAAGTCCTTTTTCGCTCGGGGCCACAAAGCGTCCTCTACCACGCGGACTATCTTTCGTAACTTCGTTAACCATGTGGGAGGACTCTCCGAGGCATAGTGCGCCATGTCGCACTATTTCGCCGCGCTTGTTGGGATCAAGCGCCTTGCGGACTTCACCGCATAGCGGGTGATTCGCCTGCGAGTCGTCTATCCACAGCCAGAACTCCAAACCTAGCAATAACTCCTGATAGTCCGGACGACGGTCGGCAAGCGGGTCCGCGTTTTTCTTTGCTTGTGCCACCCGACGAAACTTGCGGAAAATGCGTCCCTTTTCTCGCCTTTGCCAAAATGAATCCTGCATGTTTTCAGCCATAGCAATGGCTATACGCAAACCCGCGTGCCTCTTCCTGTCTTCCCGCTCCACTCCGACAAGTGATAGCAACATACCGTAGATTGTAGAGGGCGGTGGCGCGGGATAGGTCTCCTGATATTCCCGCGCCCACATCGGGCGCAGACCCGTCATAGGGACATCCACCCGCAGAACGAGGATAGTTCTTTCCTCTGAAGTCACACCGATTGCTGTGTATTGCCTTTCAAACGCTCGACGCACATTTTGACCGCATCTTTCACGCCTTCCGTCAAGATTGCACCTTTCCATGAACCCTCGCCGGTGATTTGTCCGTCATTGTCCTTTTCCAAATTACCTAATCCAGAGATGTCAATTGCCGTACCAATAATCAGTTCTTCGGGATTAATGTCCCGACCGAGCTTGCTTTCTAAAGCGTAGATGCTGATATCGCCACTTCCCTCATGTTGCTCAAAGCAATAGAGCATGCGCGGCGCGGGATCGGTGGTCACACGAAGGATGAGGATTTCCGGCGAATAGTCGGCGAAGTAGCGGGCATGGGCTCCTCCGACTCGCCGCAAACTGGCAATACCATTCAGTGTTGCCTCGATACGCCTGATCTTTTCATCGTCATTATGTGTACTAGCGGCATCGTTGCTTTCCCGCCCCAAAGAATCGGGAGTCAAGGCGAATCCGAATTGATAGCGCGTATGGTGGACTTCCACTGAATAAGGGATCGGATCACTGGCTTTAACTGCCGGATTTGAACCAGCCGCGGCAAAGTTGTGTATGGTCTCACCGGTCCAAGGCGTGATGGAAATCGCACGGGTGACCTCTAGTGGTGCGCGCCGACTGACAGTGTTATTGCTAGCATGCATAAAACCGAGAACGTCATCGTCCAGACGGTTTGGCCACTCCTCGGCATTGAACTCCCGATCTGTATATTCAACTGCACGATGATCGCGCGTTCTTCTGTTAAGGTTTTCGCCACTTTGCTGCCAACCATCGCGTAAAGCATAGCGGATTGCCTCCGCCGAGACGGTGGAGAACAAGTCTCCGTTGCGAATGACTTTCTGAAGAGTGTTGGTGTTGCCCTCGTTTTCGCCTCTATTGTTGGAAAAGATGCCCTCGTGCGTTAGTGCCATTCCGAAGATGTGAGTGGTCATTAGCCAATGTCCTTCCGTTTCCTTAGGTGGGTTGATTGTATTCGTTCCTAACAAGTCGCGAGTCTGTAAATGTCGTCAGCGCCAGAAGTGCCAAGTCACGAACCTTCTTCCAGTCGCTGGGATGATTCACCATACGGCGGAATTCAGCTTGAAAGGCATTGTTGCGCATGCGACGAGATTCATCGCTCTCATCCTCGCTGATTCTCGACAAAAGGAAAGCGGGACCGCCCGGCTCTACCAAGTTGCCATCTCTCGGACCGGGGCTCCTCGCCGCCTGAGCGAGCAGTTCGTGGACCACTGTAGCCAACAACAACTTGGTCTTGGCGTGGAGAAGTCGGCGGTGCCATCTGTCCGCCGTATTATCCCAACGTTTGGACAGATCCCGGCTCCCGCCTCTTCCCAAAGCTGCATCTTCCCGATTCAGAAGCCGGCGTAATGCACCTCGAAAAGCGTCAAGCATGTCCTTTTCCTGTGGGTCATCCCATAAATTATTCTCATTAGCAATCGACATTAGCTGTTTCCTTTCGAAGTGATGCAATTTCAAAAACCACAACCGCTCAGGCGAGATGGACGCTTTTTCCTGATCGCCGTTTTTCCAAAGCAAATCCAACCCCACCGCCGACAGTCCGCGTTCCCTAACATTCTGACAGTCGTTTTCAACGCGATCGCGCTGCCAAAACGGGATATACGCCAAGTCAGCGTACCATGGATCGCCACACAGGATATTCGCCGTAATCCGCTCTCGGCAATTCGGTAACACAATGAAATGACTGCCTTTTTGGTTGCTTTCTTCGGGTTTAGGTTCACGGGTCGGCCGGGCCATGTTGCCAGCCGGAAAGACACGGTTAAAAATGTCATAGCGCCGGAATACCATCGATGTATCGTCGGAGGAGGTAAACTCACGCCACAGGTTATTCCGAGTCTTCTGTTGAGCATGATAGAAACTGGCTTTCCCCATGACTACCGTAACAGACTGGTTACTCGCATTGCTTCTCGTCGCATAGCGTAAGGCGGCGTCCTCTAGACCTGAGACCTCGCCGTAAAAAGGCCAGTTCCCGAAGTTGACCAAGTTTCGACGCAGAAAATCGCGCTGATACCCCCGCAGGTTCTCCACGCTTGGAATCATATATGCCCAATTATCGGCGTTGGAACGCGGCAACTTGATATAATGACAGGCGATAGGCGCAAACAACATTAGATAGGCGAACCGTGCCGGACCGCGCCATCCTGTTTCTCGTTGAATACCTGACAGATTGTTGTTGAAGCGCGGTTCTGATCCCGGATAAATCCAAGAGGACATTGCCTTTACTGTATCATTACCACAAATGCCCTTTGGGGGGATAGCTTTATGCTGAGGCAATTTCGCATCAGACGAGATACGGCGATATGACACTGAAAAGGTTTTCTCCTCGTCAAAGCGCACAACTTTTCGCTCAGGGTCTTTCTCCTTCGTGATGGTCGTTGGGAATTGAAAAAAGGTTCCTAATAGACCGTTGTGGACATGCAGACGCAGATGGTCGCAATCCAGATGCTCGCGCTTGCGGTGGACACCGGGGAGAAAAAACACTCCATCATGGACTTGCCACGCCCATTTGACGACGGCCTCCAGCACGGCTTTTTCATTCCCTTCGCTCCATTCCAGACAAATCCCCAAGCCATCTTCCACAAAAGGGGTATCCAAATTGCTTACCGTCTCGCGCAATCTATCCAGGCTCTTTTCGACGGTCTTGGGCAACGGCAATGTCCGCCCTTGCTTTTCCCACACTATTGCTGCGGTCAAGCTCAGGCACAATCCCGCCAAGCCCGCACGCTCATGCTCTCCCATGCCCGGCTCGTTCAAACGGAAAGTCACCCCCGTGCTTTTTGCCTTTTTCTCCCCACCGCTCATCTCGCGCCTTTTTCCTCGTCGTATTCTACACCGGACACCAGCGGATAACCTCCGATGCTGCCGACACGACCGATTTGCTTGCTGGCCAGAATCGGAACTAGCCATTCCTTGACGGCCGGGTTTTTGCCGATCTCGTTGAGGCCCTCGCGAATTTCATCTTCGTGCTGCACCAGCAGAACGGGCACGGTAGCCTCACCCTCTCGCAGTGTTGACGACTTACTTTCCCAGCCGCCGTCTAGCCAAGAGGAATGGAACTTGATGTCGTCAACCTTTTCCGGCATTTCATTCAGTGCGTTATTGAGATCGTGTTGGGAAAGGACTCGGCGCTTTTCGGCGAGTTTCTTGACGGCGGCGCGAGCCGCGTTCAGGTCTGCACGGAGGTAAGGGCGCCCATCCATGCCGTCGTAATCATAGACCAAGCACCGAGCACCGTCGGGACTTTCCAGGGGGTAACGTCGGTTCAATCGTCCCATACGTTGAACTAGGGCCGGAAACGTTGGGAGAGCCGTCACCAGTAAGTTCGCGCTGATGTCCAAAGACATTTCGCACACCTGCGTCGTCACTGCCAAGCACGGTCCCTTATCCTCGTTGAAGGCCGCCAATATCTCGTTTTGGCGGTTCACGCGATGGCGGTAGCAAAAGCGGCTGTGGAACAGGATGCGTTTCACGTCGTTGCCGAACTGCTCCGCCTCGTCGTAAATACAGGTGGCATCGGCAACGGTATTGCATACCCACAACACCTTGCCCCGGTTGTCGAGTGTGTCCTTGACAGCCTCCCAGTACTTATCTGAGACATCAGACTGTTTTTTGTTTTTCTCGTACCATTCCAAGCGATACCGACCAGCTCTTTCCATATTGTCGTCGCCGGGAATGAGCTCGTAGTCCACGCCCACCGCATCCAGCGCTTCGCGCCGAGACGGTTGCAATGACGCCGTCATCAGCAATACCGGAATCTGCGGAAACGTCCGCAAAAATCGCACTAGAGAGCCGAACATTTTGGCGTCATAGCTGTGGATTTCATCGAAAACAATGGCGCTTTTGAGGATAACCGGGAAACTGAATAGCCCGCGCCGATGGTTTTGCATGAGTCCTAGGACGAAATCGGCTGTCGCGGCGATGGCTTGCTGACCCCAAGCCTCTAGCGAATCCTGCTTCATCAGGTTTTCCAAATCTTGGTCGCGGTTGGGGTGGCGCAACTCGCGCTCTTCTCCCCTGGTCGCTTCCGGCTCATTGGCTAGCATCCTTCGGATATCCACACTGGCTCGGCTAGATATCAGGCTGCGTTCCAATTCCTCCTGTGCAAACAGATAGTCGTCAAATCCTGCCGCCGCTGTGCCGGTGGTCGGATAGCAAATAACTAACTTGCGTCCGGCTTCGGCGTACTGGCGTGCCCATTCATAGGCTGCGATGGTCTTACCGCCACCGCAGGCAGCTTCCAAAACGACGCGGGTTTTACTTGCGTCTCGGACTTGCCGCTGAAATGGATAAAGTTCCGTCCCGTAGTCGGCGTTTACTCCAACCTTGAGCCGGGTGCGCACAATTGCCTTCAAGTCCTCTTGATTATAATGATTCCGCAGCGATGCTCGCACACCACTTTCCAATCGGGTGATTTCATCGCCCTCACCGTCCCATAGGGCAGAACCGGCTACGTCCGCCGCGATGAGGATCGCTTTGGCAAACGCCAGCAGGAGCAACTCGTCGAGCGACAGCGATTCGGCCAGTTCTTCTGATTCCCACGCGAAATTGTCCATCAGGGCAGCGTGGTGATCGTCACCATCGCTTATATTCGTAGAAATGCAGAAATCAGGAACGTAGAGCGCTTCGGGCAAAACTTCAGGGAATTCCCGTTGCCACTCCTTACCTAAAAGATCACCATGAAACCGGATGTAGTCGGAACCAATACCGCTGATGCGAACCAAGCCGGATGAGTCATCCTCGGCATGGTGCATCTGGAGGTGATGACCACCGACCAGCCAAGCTAACATCCATCGGGATATTTCAGGATTCTCGCACTCGCTAAAAAGCTCCGTTTCCAAGTCAGCGGAAAACTTCTCAGCGGCCTTGACATATCCAGCGATAATCAATGCGCTTAGGCCTTCATGCCGGAGCGGTTGTCTTTGATGCCATGGGATTTTTGGGAACTCTTCTCGCTGAGGATGAAGTTTGCCTTGAAAAATACCGTTCGCCTTGCCGAGGTCGTGCAGGACCGCTCCTGAAATGACAAGTTTCCGCAGATCGGATTTAGGTAATTCCGCAGGAAGGTATTCTTCCACTTCGTCGATTATCGCACGGGCAGCCGCCAAGACGGCCTTCGAGTGGTCTAGCAGGGAAACCGCGTTCTGGCCGTTCTCTTGGCCTTTTGATTTGGCAAGTAGTACGTCGGTCATGTACTCGTCCCCTCTCTTGGAACAAAAACCCCACAACCCATCCTTCGCCTCCCGCCGAGTCCACGCTCTTGCAAAAGAATAGATTCCTCACCCGTCAGTTCCGTCGCCAGCACTGAGTAGCCGACGATGCGCTTGTTTTTGACGCGGACAATGCGGCGGCTAGGATCACGACCGCCACTTTCCCTGGGATTTACCGGCACGCGGAACACCTTGCCGCGTATGCCGAGGGAAACCAATTGACGACCGATTTCGGCGTCGAATCGGGCGTCATCGTCGCCGTTTTTGGTGGTTGCGATACGGCAGTACAAGGTGGCCGCCGGAACCAGTGCCCGCGTCTCACTGACACCGATGCGCAGCTTGCACCCGTCCAACTCGAGAGCTTTTCCAGCAAGCTTCAGGGAACGAGGCAGCAGGTCGGCTGGCAGGCGCAAACCGAGGCGGGCGTTGGGACCGATCAGGCGTCTGCCGTTCCCGAGCGGAGTGCCGCGAACGGTGTGCAGACCGATGTGCGGATTGCCGTGTATCCACTGATCTTCCTCGGTTTCCAGAATGCGGGAAAGTGCACTGTACAGTGCGTATCCATGGTCGCTGGGCACTTCCGAGCCGATGACGCGAAACAGAATGTCTAATTTTGGGGGCAATTGATGAACTTTCATGTATAGGAATCGGTCTGAATCGGCAACTATGACGTGCGTTACAAGTACGAATTCGTTGTGAAACAGCCTGCCTTTAACATTGCGAAGCAGTGGGTGTAGATTTTCGGTTTCACGGTTGAATCAATCTACAAAAGTATCAAGTTTACATCAATCAACTCTATAGTGCACCAGTCCGGTCGGAGCGATGAGCGTATCTGGCCAAGCCCGCTCAGCGAGAGCCTGTTGATAGGCGAAAGGACTGATATCCTTGCCGAACGCCTTGGAGAAGAAATGCTTGAAGTTCAGTGTCATTATTCCTTGTGTTTGTCCTTCCTGGCAAGGACCTCTCCCCCGATCTGAGCGATTTCCTGCTTGGTCTTGCGCAGCAGCGCAATTTCATATGGCGTCAAGTCCCGGCAACCGGGCGATGCGCCCAACATCCGCTTAAGTTTAGCCGCAGAGGGGGTAGGACCGGTGGGCTTTTTGCTAATCCCCGAATGCGGTCCTACCTTGTTATCCAATCCCATAAAATGCTCTCGCGAGAGATCGATCGGGTTCCCGTGGTCCATCCAAACGAAGTCGTGTTTACGGCTCACTATTCACTTGAGAAAGTACTGAGTATACGATGCAGTGTCAAGGATTCGGGATGAAGGACGGGCACGAAATGGAGGATCGGATCTTCTGCAAGAGTTCGCCGTCCGTACATTGGGACAGTTCGCCGGTGTCGAGCCCATACGAAGCGTTACTGGCAAATCGCTTGGACAATCCTCTGGGCATACCTGATCCTTATACCCCATTGCACGATTCCCAAAACAGTTTTTTGAACCGGCCGCCGAAGCTTCGGCAGACACTCCTCGCTACTGGGGCTTCGGCAGCCAACCCACGCTACCGGGGATTCAAATCCGGGATGCCGCGGCTGATCAGGACTTCGAAATCTCCGTCCGGCGGCACGCGCCGGGCGAACGCGGGTGAGCCGCCCTGGTCGGGCCAGTCTCGGAGGATGCCACGGACCGCTCCGGTCGTCCGGTCCAGCATGATCGCGGCGGCCGACCCTCCTCTTCGATCTATCGTCTTCACCCCTTCCGGGCCGGATAACGCGATCCGATGCAATCGATCGAGCCAGTCTGTCCGGACGGGAAGCACGAAGGCGAAAACGCGCCCGGCCCCGTCCGCTACTGCCGACGCGCCGAAGGACAGCGCGAACAGCGTGTTCCCCGCTCCGTCTTCTCCGGTGAGGCGATACGGACCGCCGGTCTCCGGCAGGGCGGGCGGGGCGTCGACCGCGAAGGCAGGATGGAGGACGGTTTCCGCCAGGTCGTTCACTTCGCCCCATAGCAGCAGGTTGGTCGCGGAAGCGGCGCGCACCGCCGGAACGGGCGTTTCCAGGGACCGCCGATAGATCAGCGCCTTGACGAAGTGGAAGTCGCTGATCCATCCGGGAGGGCAGTAACTCATCAGGTCGAAGGTCCGCGGCGACACCAGCGATCCCGACAGGAGGTCGTATCCCCATGCGCCGGTAGTCCCGTCGACGTAGGGATAGTCGGGGTCCAGCCCGGCCGGTCCGCCGCACGGCGCGTGCCTCAGGTTCATGTTGTGTCCGAGTTCATGGGCAATGGTGTATGCGTCCAGCGCCGACACGCCGATGCTTCCGGGGATGGTTGCGACGCCCACGCGTTCGCTGGCAGGGAGGATGCCCATGTAGTGTCCCCGGGCGCCGTCCAGGATGCGAACCACAAAGACCTCGACCAGGATCGATATGGTGTTCTTCGCCTCGGATTTCACCGAGGTCCATACGGGCGCGCGCACGTACAGATGGAAATCACCTACCGGCAGCGTCTCCCGGGTCATCCTGAACAGTTCGTCATCGGACGACAGGCCCGCGGCGTAGTCGGCGAGCGCCCGGTCCGGATTCGACGTCCACAGAAACGGGACCAGGGTAAGGTCGAGGGGCGGCACCTCTGTCACCTCCAGGGCCAGCCGTCCGGTAGACGGCTGGCGGCGACCGACGCCCGAAGCGGAATCCGGTATTCCGCCGTGGTCGATTTCTATCACCATTTCCAGGCCCGGCCGAACGACTTCGGCCGGTATCGCGGCGTTGGATGAAGCCGCGAGATCTCCCTCCTCCGGACGGTCCGGCAGTCTGTCGTCTCCGCCCGGAATCTCGACCGTGTACACTGTAAGATCGTTCCGGTAGAACGTAGCGCGTACCGGCGGCCGTTTGACGTCGGCCATGCCGCCGTTCGTTACGAAGACGCGCAGGAGCGCGGGCTTGCCGGCAACCAGCGGCACCGGATTTTCGAGGGACTGCACCGCCTGCGTGAGATACGCCGACGTAACGCGTGCGACGGCGTCGCCGCAGTTGGCAACGCGCCTTTCATCTATATCCCGCAACCACGTCTGGGTCTCGACGTCCCGGGACGCGCAAAGTCGCGTGCCGGCCAGCAGCAGAGAGGTCAGGTCGAGGTTGAGAAACGCGCGCGGCAACGGTCCCGACAGCGCGGCGTTGCCGGAAAGACTCAGCGTCCTGAGCTTTCCGAGCGCTCCCAGTTCGGACGGGACCGACCCGCTCAGACGATTCGACGCCAGGCTCAGCGTGACGAGATTTGCCAGTCGTCCCAGTTCCGGCGGAACGGGGCCCGTCAGCCCGTTGGTGGAGAGGTTAAGTTCCTCGAGGTTGGCCAGTCGTCCCAGTTCCGGTGGAACGGGGCCCGTCAACGCATTGGTGGAGAGGTCCAGTTCCTCGAGGTTGGCCAGTTGTCCCAGTTCCGGCGGAACGGAGCCCGTCAGCCCGTTTCTATCGAGGTCGAGTGTGACGAGGCTTCGGAGTCGCCTCAATTCGGGTGGAACGGGGCCCGTCAGCCCGTTGACGGCGAGGTTGAGGACGGTGAGGGCTGCCGGTCGTCCCAATTCCGGGGGAACAGGGCCCGTAAACTCGTTGGAGGAGAGCTCCAGTCGCCCGAGGCTGCGGAGGTTCCCCAGTTCCGGTGGAAGCGGTCCGTGTAACCGGTTGAGCCTGAGATCGAGGACGGTGAGCCGGTCGAGGCGTCCCAGTTCGGGTGGAACGGTCCCGGTCAACCCGTTGGCGGAGAGATCGAGGACGGAGAGGGCTGCCAGGCGTCCCAGATCGGCCGGAACGGGCCCCGTCAACAGGTTCACCGAGAGATCCAACGTTGCGAGCCGGGCGAGGCGCGCGAGTTCGGGCGGAATGTGCCCGGTCAGGCCGTTGCCGATAAGACGCAACGTTTCCAGACGTTCCATCAGCGCCAGTTCCGGAGGCAGACGCCCCCTCAGGTTATTGTACCCCAGGTCGATGGAGATCACATGCCCTTCGGAGTCGGTTTCGACACCGTGCCAGTCTCGCAACGGCGCTTCGCCGAGCCAGTTGGCGGCCTCCTTCCAGTACGCGCCGCCCGTTTCGCCGTATAGCGCGGTCAACGCCAACCTGTCGGGGGCAATTGCGGCGGGACAGCCGTCGACCCGTATGTCCCCGACGGTGGCCAGCCAGGCCTGGTAAGCGGGGTCCTGTGGCGCGCAAAGACCCGTTCCGCCCAACTTGAGGACCGTCAGGCCGAGACCAACCAGCGACACAGGCAGCGGTCCCGTCAGCCCGGAGTTGTTCGACAGGTCCAATACGCTCAGAGACCGGAGATCGCCCAGTCTGGACGGCAGCGTTCCCCTCAGGCTGTTGTCTTCCAGATCCAGGCCCGTTACCTGGCCCATGTCATTGGTCGCTACTCCGTGCCAGTCGCTCAGGGGCGCGCCGGTGAGCCAATTGTGCCGTCCGGTCCAGTTCCCCCCGTCCGCCGCGTTGTACAACGCGATCAGCGCGCTCCGCTCCATGTCCTCGCAGTTGTCCACTTCAACGTCGCCAATCTCGCCGAGCCAGGCCTGGAAAACCGCGTCCAACGATGCGCATAGAAAAGTCCTCGCAAGCCTCAAGGATTCGAGGTTGTCGAGATTGGTCATGGACCGGGGCAACGGCCCGGGCGAGAAGTTGTTACCGTTGGCGCCGAGTTTCCTGAGCCTGACGAGTCGTCCGATCTCGGGGGGTATGCTTCCGGTCAACCGGTTGTAGGAAATATCCAGCGCCTCCAGCCTGGCGAGTCGTCCGATTTCGGGGGGTATGCTTCCGGTCAACTGATTGCCCACGAGCGAAAGAGACCGGAGCCTTCCCAGCCGGCCCAGTTCCACGGGAAATGCGCCGTTCAGGCCGTTCCTGTCGAGCAACAATTCAATCACCCTTCCTTCGGCGTCAGTCGTCACTCCTTGCCACTCGGCCAGGGGCGCGTCGCTCGACCAGTTCGTGGCGAGCGTCCATCCCGGTCCGCCGGTGCCGTTGAACAGCGCCACCAGGGCGGCGCGTTCCGGCGCGTCCGGTCCGAAACCCGAGACCGTGATCTCCACGCTTGTCGATACTTCCCCGGAAGACACGGTGATCCGGGCGTTTCCGTTCGACCGCGCCTCGAGGTCTCCCAGGGCGTTCACCGAGACGATGATGGGATCGCTGCTTGTCCAGACGAGCCGCGCGTTCGGCACCAGGTTGCCGTTCCTGTCTTTCGCCACGGCTTCCACCCGCAGAGACCCGTCCGCCTTCGTCAGCGTTGCGCTGGCGGGCGCGACCTCGATGCGGGCGACCGCCTGCGATACCGTGACGGCGGCGTTCGCACGGAATTGCCCTGAAACGGCAGTGACGACCGCGGAACCGTTCTTCTTGGCCGTGACCAGGCCCTCTTCAGTCACGCTGGCCACTTCGGTGTTTCCGCTGGTCCACGTCACTGCAGCGTCCGCTATCACCCGATCGTTCCCGTCCCGGACCGACGCGGTGAACTGCACGGTCGCGCCAATGGCGTCCAGCTCGGCCTCGGCAGGCGATATCCTGATGCTGGCCGCCGGCAGCGGTCCCGTGGGGCTTTCCCTGCTGCACGACGGAAGGACAATGATCGAGAGGACGACAGGAACGACAAGAAACCTCATGGCTCAATTCCATCGCGAAACGCGTCGAGGATGATGCGTGTTACGGCGCTTCCTGATGTTCATTCGTAACCGGACGTGAATTGGCGACTCCGGAGATGACCTTGTATATGTGGCTCCGATTCATCCCGGTATTCCCGGTCCGCCCTGAGCATTGGCTACGTCCCTGAGCGCAAGTATCCAGGCCGACCTGTTCCGAACCCGCTTAACACCCGATTACAGTACACTTCAGAAAAGTCGAATAGAAAATCAAGTGATTTGCGACTCTATTCTATGACAGGGAACGCGGATCATCCGATATATCTTGAATCATCAAACGAGGAACCTACGGGAGGTATGTAATATGGGTACCACATACGTCAACGTAACGATCCGAAACCCCGCCGAGCTACATCGTAGCTGGACCGGCAAGTTTATGGTCGATAACGGGGCGTTCGACTCGCTCTTGCCGAAGGAGCGCCTGGAAGCGATTGGCCTCAAACCGAGGGGAAGTCGCGACTATTTTCTCGCTGATGGGAAACCGGTCACGCTGGAAGCGACGGTCGCGGAGATCGAGTTCGAAGGAGTGATCGTCGGCGGGACCATCGTGTATGGCGAGGAAGGGGCGGAACCACTGATCGGCGTTACTACCCTGAAGTCCGGCGGGTTCGAGATCGACCCTCGCAGTGAAAGACTGAAGCGGCTCCCGGGCATAATGATGAAGCGCAAGGATGCGGACCGCAAGGCCGCCTGATCGCCCTCAACCCCAGCGGTATTCGGGCGGATCGAAGACGAACCCGTGGAAGAAGCGCCGGTGTCTGGGTGTGAGGCCGTTCAGGAAGTCCCTGTCGTACCGCCACTGCTCCGCGCACGCCAGCATCCACGGGTGTTCGTAGCCGTAGTAGAGGATCACCCGCTTGCCGCCGTGGCGCGTGAACGGGCCGGCCGAATGCCACACCCCGTTGTGGAAGAGCACGGCCGTGCCGGGCCGCCCGCAGACCTGCACGGCGCCGGGCATGCCGTTCTTCGAATCCGGTTCGATCAGGGACTTGTGGCTGCCCGGTACCAGGGTCAGGTTGCCCTGGTCGGGTTCGGACATGTCGCTCAGGTAATACCCCACCTTGAACTGCAACAACGGGATGTGCGGCCGGAAGTCGCGAAATCCGTGCTGGATCCCGTCCATATGCCAGCCCCGGCCGTGATGCTCTTCGGGTTCGACCTCGTAGATGGCATCGGTCGAGTGCAGATGCGGCATCTCGTTGAACAGATCATGGACATAGGCCATCATCGGCTCGTAGTCGAGCATGTCCAGAAAGAGCGGGTCTTCTGCCAGCAGGTGCATGACCCGCGCGTTGGCTCCGTCGACCCGATCCTCAAAGGCCGGCTCGTGCGCTCGATGGAACCCGGGATCGCGGCGGCGCGCTATCGTCCGCTCCAGAGCGGCATTGAGCGAATCGACCAGGGATTCAGGCAGGAAATCTTCCAGCACCAGGTAACCGTTCGTGTCGAACAGGAAACGTTCGGCGTCTGTGGGATGGTTGGTCATGTTTGGAGTGGGGAAGTGAATCGAAGCGGATTCGTGACCTCACCGCAAGTCGGAGTGGTATGGTAAGTGATGTTTCAGCGGACTTGCTCGATCAGGAGGTACGTGAGTTGACCACCGCACTCACACGGTCTCGAACACTGGCGCAGAAAGATTCAGGTTAGTGGAGCGCTTCGAAAGCTGAAGCAATTCCACGCCCACCACTTCGTTCGAATCGTTAAAATCGAGCACCACGCCAAGGGAGACTTCCTCAGACTCGACAATGGCTGAATCGTCGAAGCGCAGGTAAAGAGCGTCCGCTTCCTTGTCTACATGGAGTTTCATATTATAGGTTCTGAGTGAGCTCGCTGATCACGACTTTCAGGACGTTTTCCCGCCAGGGCGTAAACCTTTCGAGCAGTCGTTCCTTGTCCTCGTTGTAAAAAAAGATAAACCCCTCCTCGTCGACCGGAATCAGTGTTGAATTTGATTGACGCTCCTCGCGCTCCTCGTCGGAAACATCGTAGTCTCTGAATTCCAGGAATGGCGAGCAGATGAGGCTTCCGTTAAATGGCCTTCCGATTCCGTGTATCGCAAACACCAACTGGCCACGACGCGACCACCGCATGATCAATGAAACCCAGGACCTGTATTCGGAAGTACTGGCGTAGTAGCCAATATGTTCTTTTGCAATCTCTACGATCTGAGCCCGGTAGAAATGATCCGAGTTTTCATCGGATCTTCGTACGAAAGCAGTTGCTTGAAGCGCTATCCGTCTTAGAGGTCTCAATACATCTCGCCTAATTGCATTCAGGCGATTCTCAAGATTGTTCTCGATAGCGCTGGCGAATTCAAAAACTTGCCGGTATGCCTTTCGTTGCTCTGTCGCGATTCTGCGGGCTTCCTTATCCAACCCGTCCAGAACCGCCTGCACGTCCTCCTCCCGACGCAGATCTTCGGATATCTGGGTTGCTTTTCGAAACTGATCTCTTTGCAGTCTGGTGATCAGCTTGACAAGAGGGTTCAGGTCGCCATGGTCGGCGGCTTCAAGGACTTCCAGGTATCTCCCCCTGTCGTCCCTCCTTATCACAAGTGGGAAGAGTCCTTCTTTAACAAGCACCAGCGAAGCGATCGCACGAACCACGCGACCGTTTCCATCTTGAAACGGATGGATCTGGGCGAATCGATGATGCAGCCACGCGGCCTGTACTTCAGCAGACACGCCGTTGCAGATGTGCGCCTCGTGCATCTCAATCAACCGGTCCATCTCCGACCCAACCTGTTCCGGCGGGCAGTAGCTGTACATCACGCCATCCCGGACGGGGTAGTTCGGCTGGGTTTTCCAGTCACCTTTGATGAGTGGGACTTCGGTTTTTCTACCCTGACTGTCGAGGCCCTCGGTCGTGTGCTGGTTGCGCAGCAAAACCGCGTGTAACTCTTTGATATAGGAAGTAGTGAGGGACCGGTCGTTCTTCACGAAGGCGAAGACGCCTTCCAAAGCTTCCTTCTGATCTCGCAAGAGCCGTATCACGAATTCGCCGGGTTTATTGGTCGTCCCGTGGCTAAGAAGTTCGGACTGAAATCCCCGCTCGATGAGGGTCTGCGTGACGCCGCGGTCGATCTCGTATAGATTCTCGAGGATACCGGTTTCTATCGCCCATTCACGGCTCAACTTCTCGGTGAAGTCGGAAAGTTGCGCCTTGTCCTTCAACCGTTCCTGCTGCTCGGTCCAAATCGCTTTGATCCCCGGGATCTCGGAAGAACTGAGATCACTCGAATCAACTTCAAGGTCTTCAATGCCTGTTTCGGGATTCCAGATCGGACGCGTTTCGTTGCTTTGCACTGACACCGCTCCGGCCAGTCGATTGTTAGAGTCTAAGAAACCGATATATGAAGGCTTCTATGCGGAATACAATGGACTTGATTCCTGGCTGAATAATACTCCCGAACTGTTGTTTTTGTCAACGCGTTTAGCAGGAAATCCCCGCGTTTTGACATCCCGAGAATAACTGTTTATCATGGATGTATATACCTGCTATTCAACGTGCGAAACATAAGCGGTTTGAGGATCCTCCGAGACCACGTTGATTACGCACAGAGATTTAGATCTGCACGATGACTCAGGTTCCGGTTCACGCCCCAGTCGGTGATGCTAACATGATCTACGACGGACACGCCTACTGTTTTCCTCCCACGCGCGATATCGGTGGTTTCGACGATCGTGCCGAGTTCCATCGTCATTTACAACTGTTCATGGCCCTGGCCCGGCAGCAACCGGTCTGGCGGCATAGCGACCGCGCGCCGGCCGACGCAACGGGCCTCTACGACCCCGATCGACCCTGGCGCTTCGAGGGCCTGCGGGACGCGGACTTCCGCACCGGAAAACATGGACTGGCCGAGTGGACGGTCGACGGCGAGGATTACGTCAAGCAGGCCTTGCCGCCGTGGACGGAGGACTTCTCCTTCCCCGCGGAGTACCTGGTGGCAGAGATGGACTACGCGGGCGTCGACCGGGCTCTCCTGCACCGCACGCCCTACATGGGGCTCGACGACAGTTACATCGCGGAGTGTTGCCGCCGCTACCCCAAGCGGATCCAGGGACTGGCCCAGGTCCCCGAGTGGTGGATTCCGGAACGGACCGGCGAGGCCATTGCGAAACTGGAACGGGCGATCGGCGTTCACGGCCTTTCGGGCCTTCAGTTCGCGCCTTTTCATCGGCCGCTTTATGACCTCTCCGCTGAATGGACCGGGCCCGATTTCGACCCGTTCTGGACAGCAGTGGCCGAACTGGGTATTCCTGTTTTCTTCACCCTCGGCGCAGTCGGATCGCCTTCCGCATACATCGAAGAGCTACATTCGTTGCGTGCCTGGATGGACCGATTCCCCGATGTGGACGTGATCGTGACGCATGGATTCCCCTGGCGGATGTTTGCCGAACGCGACCGGATCAACGTCCCCGACGAAGTGTACGAAGCCGCACCCGCGGGCCACCCCCGTTTCCACATCCAGATCCTCTTCGCCGTGTTCCTGCAGTCGCGCTGGGACTACCCCATGCCGCAGATGCGGCCCGTCCTGGAGAAGATGGTCGAACGTTCCGGCGCCGACCGCATCCTGTGGGGAACGGACATCCCCATCGTGCTGCTGCACTGGACCTATCGCCAGAGCCTGGACTATGTGAGGCGCTACTGCCCGTTCCTGGACGAGGACGAGATGGCGGCGATCCTCGGTGGCAATATGGAGCGGATCATGGGGGTGGGTAAATCGGCCGGGTAGGCAAGAGGCGGGGAAACCGTGACACGGGTCTCCGAGGCAGCGACTGGGACTTTTGTCATCCCGGAAAGGTGAGTCTGCGGACGAGGCTGGGTTTGTCGGAAAGCTCGGCGGCTAGCTCGCACCCCGTCCCAAACGGCAGTCTTCCGCGGCGAGCCATTCCGCATACGGGCGCGGCATCGGGCCGGGCAGGCCCATGCCGTGTTCCTCGCGCCAGCGCAGGAGCGGGTGATCGCGTTCCGCTTGCGGCAGTTCCACACGCCGACCGCGCGCGCCCGACTCGAAAATCCCCATCAGTATCTCCAGCACGTGGCGTCCAGCGTCGCCCGAACACTCGTGCGCACGGCCCTCGTCAAGCGCCTGCACGTACTCGTCGGCGAACTGGTAATCCTCCAGAGAAGCCGGACCCGCCGGATCGTAGTGCGCTGGCACGATGGGGGTAAGCGGCTGCCACTCAGCCTGGCCGGGGGCGAAATGTGGCGTGGACAAAATCCACGGGGCGTCGCTTTTCCAGTAGAGCCTGCCCTCGGTGCCGTAGATCTCGATCATATAGGCTGTTGAATCCATCCTGGGGAAGCGGTGCTGCAGGAGGACACCCGAAATCCCGCATTCAAAGTCAAGCGCCGCGGTCACGTGTTCACCGGCGATATAGCCCATGCCGCTCGGCGACGGCACCACATCCTCGGGAGTGATTGGACGGCCATCGGTCAAGGCCACGGCTTGCACGCTCCGCACCGGCCCGACCACGCCGAGCATGGCATTGAGCGAGTGTGTGGCGATATTCATCAGGCCGTAGCCGCCGTAGTAGCCTTTGCCGCTGCCCTGCACATAGCGCAAGTCGCCGATCCGGCCCTCGGCAATCGCCGCTTTGATCGCTTGCAGCGCGCCACCGCTGCGCCCCTGGTGATGCACGGCCACTTGCACCCCTTTCTCCACGGCTTTGGCCAACACCGCGTCGGCCTCGGCCAGGGTCGTGCAAATCGGCTTTTCGATGTCGATGTGGACTCCGTGCTCCAGCACGCGCATAGCCAATGTATAGTGGAATTCCGTGCCCGTGGGAATGGCGACAATGTCCGGGGCCTCGGCGTCGATCATCCGGTCGAGATCGTCGTAACGAGCCGCAACTCCCAGTTCGTCGCCGAGGGTCGCCAGCCGTTCGGGCACGAGGTCGCATAATGCCACAACCTCGGTGCGGGGATGCTGATGGTACGCGCGGCCCGCGGCCGTGCCTCGGCCACGGCAGCCCAGAATAGCGACTCGGTATTGTTGCATGGTGCAATCTCCTTTTCCGGCGTCTGAATTAGGAATCCAACATAACAAGGCTTGA
>JAPOYX010000177.1:22991-59220 GCA_026706345.1 Gemmatimonadota bacterium
CATCCTGAAACCATAGGGGGTCTGCGCAGGGAATCCAACGAAAAAAGGACTGAAACACCACCTAGAGCCCTGTAACTCCGTCGGTAGATATCAATCACCTTCACAATGCGTGGAAGTACCGGAAGATGAGGAATGGAACTAAAACTCGAGAACAGATGTTGTTAAGACTACTAAATACTCATCCGGGGACTTCACGCGCGGAATCGGCAGGCGGCTGAATTAAGGACCCTGCGAACGAGGAAGCCGCGCCTCATCAGGGAGAAGAGACCGGAGCCAGTAGAGGAGTCGACATGAGTGATTGGATAATGCCTGTAACCACCGGGGTCTGCTTGATTCTCGGCTGGTTGTTCTTCATACGTGGGAAAATGGCTTCCAGGGATGACATTAAAGACCTGTGTAAAGAAGTGCATGATATGAATACCCGTTTAGGAAGAGTAGAGGGTGTGATCAGTAGATTGGAATTCGAATCTGTTTCAAGGAATCATGGGGGCTGATCCGCGGGCCTGGTCTACCGATCGGCTTTGCGGTGGATTCAAGAATCCGCCGTCGTGATGAATCCGTAGCTTTGGAAGGGGAACCGTTCGCCAAATCAGGCGTCCTACTTAGTGGGGACTGTGACTCTTTTCTGACAGAAAGGAAAGTCCATGCGATACCTGGTTGCGGCGGTATGGATCTCCATTTCCCTCCTTGCTTGTGACGACCGCGATCCTGTCGTTGGAGCAGACAACAATGGCGAACAGCCGGCCGAGAACGGCGAACAGCCGGCCGAGAACGGCGAACAGCGGACCGAGGAAGGCGACCGTGCGCGGATAGTAGAGATGCGACAGGAAATCGACGCGCTCGTCGGCGACGCTGCGGGCACGTCGATTACAGACTGCCGCTACGCGGCCTTGGGCTCCAAGCCCTGCGGTGGTCCCTGGGAGTACATAGTTTACTCCGTATCGACCACCGATTCGACGGCACTGGCCGAGCGGCTGACGGCGTATGACGCCTTTGAAGCTGAGATGAATGAGCGTTATGGGTACGTTTCTGACTGCTCGATTCCCAACATACCGGCTTTGGTGTTTAAAGATGGACGGTGCATCGCCGAGTGACGGCTTGCCGTCAAGCGCGTCGCTCAACCCGGACAGCGCTGCTCAAATGTGCGAACGGTAGACCATAAGGAACGGACTCGGACCGGCATCGGACAGGTTGGCGAGATTCAGTCTTTGTTCATGAGCTCGAGCAACCTGGTCGTCGTGTTCCAATTGCGGACGGTCATGCGCTGGTACACGGGCATCGACGCCAGGCGGCTGAGATAGCTGCGCGAGGCCTGGTCGATGCGTCTCGAGAAGTAGAGCACACCGCTGCCGATCCAGGCTTCATCCACGCCGGGTCTGGTGGGGACACTCTCCATGGCGATGGGTGCTGTAAGAGGAGCCTTCAGGAAGAGAACGTCGTAGCGGAACGTCTCCGGTTGTTCGCCGAAACCCGGCGGCGCGGCGGCGACCACCGCCCGCATCTGCTTTCGTGAGCGTAACACGATACTCGCTTCGTAGTCGAACGCCGCGGCGAGCATTTCCTCGATTCGGTTCGTCAGGGTCCTGAGCCCGGATGAAGGCGAATGGAAGATCACGTTTCCACTTTGAATATAGGTGACGACACCACGGAAGCCTTCGGCCTCGAAACAGCTCCGGAGATCCGCCATCTTGATAATGTTCTTGCCGCCGACGTTGATACCGCGCAATAGGGCAAGGTAGGTTTTGTCGGGATTGTTATTTGTGGTCATAAAGTGCCCCAGCAATACACGTTAGACTACGCGCCGGATTCTATTAACTGCTGCGCACCGTCCGGCTTGCCAAGCCAGGTAAAGGGAAGGACCCGAGTCGTTCGCCCGAATAGTCGGTGCAAGAATCCAGCCAGAATCTTGTAACAGCGAGACCTTTTATGTATTTTGACTGTGAAGAGTGCTACCTGGATTCATCCATCCCGGCAACACGCAGTTTCCGGATTTAAGCTACAATATCGTCCGTCTGATTACAAGTCGGGTTGCTGTCTGACCGCATCCGAGTATCAAAGACGCCTATGCATTGCCTCGTCAGTCTCCCCGGGAAACGCATCACCCCCGCAACCAGCATGCGTGGCGCCGCTGGCGAGGCAGCTGTTACCTCGTCCGTCCGCTCCGGAGCCTGGGAGCAGGATGCTGGACCGCCGACAGTCGAGACTCCGCCGGAATTCCTCGCCGCCCTTGAGAAGGATGCCCTGGCTCGCGACGGCTGGACCGGCCTCATTCCCTCGGTACAGCGTCGTTATACGACTTGGATCGGCGTCGCGAAGCGCAAGGAGACCCGGGCCCGTCGGCTCGCAGAGACCCTCGACCTGCTGCGCCGCGGCGAGAAACTCGGAATGCGCTGAGCTTCAGAGTCCACCGGCCGGTTACCGGACGTAGCCCCGACTGGCGGTGACCTCTGGGTAGCGGCTGACGAGACGGCAGATCGCGATACACCCCACCAGATTATAAAACAACCGAACCATGCAGCAACCGGACTATGAAAATGAACGCACCTTGAGATTTACCGGACTACTGGGTATCATACCTTCAAAACCCGACGTTTGAGAAGCTCGCATGGAACCCGCCTTAATATAAACCGTTGCTTTCATCCAGTTCATCCAACAACACCAGCGCACGTCGAAACGGCACCGCACAGACCGCCTGGGCGGACATCGCTTGGCTGGCGGCGATGAGTTCGTCGCTGTTCCTCGTGCTGCTGTCTTCCTCGAGTTACGTTGCGTCCCTTCCCTTCATTCGCGAGGAATGGGGACTGAACAATACGCAGTCGGGCGTGGTCTTTTCGGCCTATCTGGCCGGCTACGCGGCTTCCTCCCTGCTGATCATACCCTTTACCGACCGGTTCAGGCCGTATGTGATCATGCTCGCGGGCATAGCCCTGACGGCCATCAGCGCCGTGCTGTTCCCCCTGTTGGCGGAAGGATTATGGACCGCGAGCGCGCTGCGGTTCCTCTACGGAGTAGGGCATGTATGCGTGTACATCACGGGTATCCGGCTCGCTTCGCTCAGATTCTCCGAAAGGGGACGCGGCCTGGCCGTAGGGGTCTTCGTGAGTTCCGGATACGCGGGTACGACGGTTTCGTACGTGCTCATGGGCATTTTGCTGGATCTGTTCGAAAGCTGGGAACCGGCCTACCTTGCCACGACATTGCCCGGCCTCGCCGGCGTCGCGGTCACGTTGCTGCTGGCCTTTGAAAAAAGAACTGTTACGCCCCGGAGTGAACGAATCACGCCAATGGCCGGATGGCTGTCCCTGGCGCCGCTTCGAGACCGGCGGTTGATGCTGGTGATCATGGCCTATGCGCTACACACGGCCGAGCTCTTCGTGGCACGCCTTTGGCTGCCGCTGCTTCTCGTAGCCACGCTTATGGCGGGGGGTTTTGACTCGGACCTGGCCGCTTCGCGCGCCGCCACGCTGGCCGGCTTCATGTTCATGACCGGCATCTTCAGCGTGCTTCTGGGCGGATGGATGTCGGACCGGTTCGGGAGAATCAGGACGGCGACTTTGATCTTCGCGGCAAGCGGGATCTGTTCGTTTCTCGCCGGTTGGCTGGTCGGACTGCCAATCGCCTGGCTCGTAGCGCTGGGTTTCCTGTACGGGATTTTTACGGCTGCCGATTCCGCTATTTACTCGACGGCCGTCACCGAACTCGCCCCGAAAAACCTGGTCGGCTCCGCACAGGCCGTGCAGTCCTTCATCGGATTTGTCGTGGGAACCGGCGCGCCCGTAATCGCGGGGTCGATACTGGACCTTTCCGGCGCGCAGTCGGCCTGGATCCGGGTATTCAGTTTCAATGGCGTACTGGCCGTGGTGGGCATCCTGTGCCTTGTTTGGCTTCGGCGGGTGCCGATCTCGAGCGAAACTTCCCAGATCACCGCGCAGCACGCAGGTTGATAGGGTAGATTACTTAACAAATCAAACTATTTGATCGGCTCCTGCAATTGACGCTTTATATCTCCGCGGCCGAACCGTACATTACATGCCCACCGACATACCAGACTCGCACCGAGAAGGACGAATCATCTACATTCCGTTGCACTTACCACCGAGCAAGCATATGCATCCATATGACAACCCATCGCGGCCTGTATCCATCCCCGGTCCAGTAACCGCGGGCTACCTCCGGTATTTCCTTTCCGCAGTCGCGCCGCTCCTTTCCCTGGCCGTCCTGGTTTCCTGCGGCGGGGAAGGACCGACCACACCCGCCCCCGCGGACCCGCCCCGGGCCGCCAAGATACGTGTCGTTTCCGGTGACGGTCAGCGCGCGCTTGCCGGTTCGAGCCTGCGGGAACCGGTCGTGGTACAGGTGCTAGACGAGGAAGAACGGCCCATGCCCGGCGCGCTCGTCTTGTTCGCGCCCAGTCACGGCGTTACCGAACCAACAACCGCCGGAACCGGTCCGGACGGAAGAGTTGCAATGAACTGGACGCTCGGATCGGCTTCCGGACTGCAGACGCTGACCGTCAGTGCTTCAAGCGCCTCCGTCAACGTGAGCGGCCACGCGGTCTCCGTGGAAGACTCACTCGACGTCCTGTTCGCGCCAGCCGAAGAGGACGAATTGTCGGCGGTCCGCGCCGACTGGGCCTCGCGGGATTTCTCGGCGGCCGGCGGCATGATCGAGCTTGAAGAAGCCTACAGCATGGGCGGGAGTCCGACCACCTTGCGCATCGTATCGCACCAGGTCGCTGGCGTGCGTCATTACGGCGCCATCATCGTGCCTGACGGCGCCGACAATGAGGGTCTCCCCATACTGGTATTCGCCCATGGCGGCGATGACGGAGTGTCGGTGGAAAGCACGCTTTTCATTTTGACCGTCGCCCTCGGCGAAAGGACGGACGATTTCATCTACTTGATCCCATCGTTCCGGGACGAGCCGCTCGAATACGGGGACCGGGCCTGGAGATCGGAAGGTCCGGCCAGTCCGTGGGACCACGACGTGGACGACGCGCTGGCACTGACCAACCTCGCCATGGAGACCATACCGGAAGCCCAAACCGACCGGTACTTCGTGGTGGGCGCCAGTAGAGGCGGCGGCGTGGCGATGCTGATGGGGATTCGGGACGAACGTATCGCGGGGGTCATCACATTCTTCGGACCGACGGATTTCCAGAACGAATGGGCGCGCGACATCGCCATTCTCCTGGTGAGCGGCGTGACGGTCGACCTGCCGGGCGTCGAATACCTGCGCGCCACGTACGTCGTGCCGTGGTGGACGGGAGACATTTCGCTCCAGGATGCCCGGCTGGCGCTCATCCGCCGGTCCGCCATCCTGTTTGTCGAGGATATGCCTCCCTTGCAGGTCCACCACGGCGACATGGACGGGGTGGTTTCCGTCACCCAGGCCGAGTCCATGATACGGACCATGGAACAGATTGGGCGTGGTGCGCCGGAGTTCGAGGCCTATATCTACCCGGGCGGCACGCACGATATTACGTCGATGCCAAGCGCTATTCCACGTGCACTGGTGTTCTTGCGCAATCTCCTCGGAACAAATGGCGAATAAGCCAGACAGTGGGAAACATGGCGGGCCACCAGGGGCGCCTGCGAGCGTCGTGAGGTGAATATGGGCCTCCAGGTCGGTTTCGTTGGCACAGGTGCTTTCGCACAGTCATTCATCCCCCTGTTCAAGGCGCACCCGCTTGTGGAGCGGGTCGTGCTGTGCGATCTGGACGCCGAAAAACTGGTCCGTTCGGCCGCCCGTTTCGAGATCAGGGACACCAGCCCCTCCCTCGATCACCTCTGCGGAACCGCCGTGGACGCCGTGTGCCTCTTTACCCAGAACTGGCTTCACGGTCCCCAGGCCGTCCAGGCCCTGGAAGCCGGAAAACACGTGTACTCGGCCGTGCCGCCGGGGATCAGCGTGGCCGAAATCGAAAACCTGGTGGCCACGGCCCATACCTCGGACGCCGTCTACATGCTCGGCGAGACCAGCTACTATTATCCGGGGGTACTGTATTGCCGGGATCAGTTCGCGCGGGGCGCCTTTGGCCGGATCGTATACGGCCAGGCGGAGTACTACCACGACTGGGATCACGGCCTCTACGACGTGGCGCGCTGGCGCGGCGGCGATCACTGGCGGAAGACGGCCGGCATTCCCCCCATGTACTATCCGACGCATTCGACGAGCCAGATCATTTCCGTAACCGGCGCGCGCATGACCCGGGTATCCTGCCAGGGATTTCGTGACCGGCACGAGGACGGTATCTACGCGGCCAATGACTGGGACAATCCCTTCAGCAACCAGAGCGCGCTGTACAGCATGTCCGACGGGAGTGTCTGCCGCATCAACGAGTTCCGCCGCGTGGGCCACTCGGGCTGCGTGCGCATGAGCCTCCAGGGCACCGAGGGCGGTTTCGAAGAATCTGCAAGCGGAGCGGCCTGGCTTCGCAAGGACGGGGAACTGGTAGAGCGCCTCGGTGACCTGCTCGCCTGCACCGGCCAGCCTGCGTCCGCGCAGGGAAGTGATCCGATGAGTAAGGTGACCGCATCCGACGGCACCCATCTCGGCGTCTCCGAGGTGCACCCGGTTGATCGGCTGCCGGCCGCTTTCGCCGGATTGCCCAACGGCCACGCAGGCAGCCACCAGTTCCTGGTCGACGATTTCGTGAACGCCTGTGTCAATAGGGCACTGCCCCCCAACAACGCGTGGGACGCTGCCCGGTACATGCTTCCCGGTCTCGTGGCGCACGAATCCTCGCTAAGAGGCGGAGAACTGCTCCCCGTACCGGATCTCGGTGATCCGCCTGGCCGGAACTGACTTCGTCCTGGAACGTCCCGGGTCGGCCAGCGTTAGTATACAGTACGGAGCATCGGAAGGCTCAGGTCTATTCGTAACCCGCGGACCAGCACCTTGAACCAACATCAGATTGAAATCGCAGTCGCCCGTTGGCGGGCATACGTGGAACGGCAGGGGTCGGTTCCGGCGCCGGAACTGGATGCGCTCGAAGTCCGGCTCAGGGGCCAGGCAGCCGATCTCATGCAACGCGGTCTATCGGCCGATGAAGCCTTTCAGGTCGCCGTGCAGAGGCTCGGCCGTTCTGACCCGGCGTCTCGCGCATACGTCCGGGATCTCGCCATGCAGTTCATGGAATCGGCCTCCGGAGAATCTCCCTCCGGAGAATTTCCCTCCGGTGACGCCGATTTAAACAGTGTGGATACAGACGGAATCAAGTCAGCACAGGGAGCGGCCGATACCGGCGGCACGCATTCGTCCGATGGGGAGGCAGGCGCAAAAAGCACCGCCCGTGAAAAAGGCAGACACAGACCGGCGGAATGGGTCCTCGTCCTATGCCTGGCCGCGGGCGCTGCACTGGCAATCAAGGTCCCTGCGCTGTTCGGCTACGCATTCGACGACGATGACGTCAACCAGTTCTACGCGCTCAACATCAGTTTCTTCGTGTTTCCGTTTGTGACTGCCTATTTCGCGTGGGAACGCGGGATGGACTCTGCCCGATGGGGCTGGTTGATTCCGCCCTTCTTCGTGGCCATGCTGCTGTGCAACATCTTTCCCTTCGAACCGGGCGGCGATACCGCGATACTTACCACGCTGCACGCGCCCATCGCCCTTTGGCTCGTCGTGGGCTTCGCATTCGCGGGCGGCGACTGGCGGACGCCCGGACTGCGCATGGATTTCGTGCGGTTCAGCGGGCAGCTCTTCATCCTGTTCGTGCTCATCGCCCTGGGCGGCGGCGTGCTCACCGGCATTACGCTGACGCTGTTTAACGCACTGGGCGTGGACCTGCGATGGGCGGCCGCCTCCTGGATCCTTCCGTGCGGGGCGATGGGCACGATCGTCGTAGCGGCCTGGCTCGTAGAATCCGGGCAGGGCGCCATCGAGCAGGTTGCGCCGGTCCTCACGCGGATTTTCACGCCGCTTTTCACGTTGATGCTCCTCTCCTTTCTCGTGGTCCTGGTGTGGACCGGAAAAGGAATCGACGTACAGCGCGAAATACTGATCGCCTTCGATGTGCTGCTCATCGTCGTCCTGGGACTCGTGCTGTATTCGGTCTCGGCAAGAGCCCCCGAAGCGCCGCCGGGCGTATTTGACGGCCTGCAGATTGCGCTCATTTCAGCCGCCCTGGTCGTAGACGTCCTCGTGCTGGCGGCCATGACGGCGCGCATCGCCGAATTCGGCATTACCCCGAACCGAATGTGCGCCCTGGGACTGAACATCATCCTGTTCATCAACCTGGCGTGGACGGCCCGCCTGTACTTCGGTTTTGTGCGAGGCCGGGACCCATTCTCGGCCGTGGAGCGCTGGCAGACGGGTTATCTTCCTGTATTCTCCACATGGGCGGCGTTCGTCGTGGCCGTTTTCCCGATGATCTTCGGGTATCGCTGACACGCCGGCACACCGTCTCACGCGCCACAACCGCGCCGCGAATCAGGTCTTCATGACAAACAACGGAGTTCATGATGAGTAACCGGTCTGGCAAGCTGGCGGCCTGCACGTCCAAGCCCTATGACAACGAAGAACACCTGAATATGCTGTACGAAAACGCCCCGAAGAAGTTCGCCTTCAGGGCGTCGGACCCGGACGGACTGTCCGCCTGGCAGGCCGCCTTTCGCCCGAAACTGCGGGAAGCCCTCGGCCTGGACAACATGGCATCGGATCTCTCGGGTTGGGTGCCAAAGGCCGAACGGCTCGAATCCGCCGACCTGGGCAGTCATGTGCGGGAACGCTGGTATCTCTGGGTCGAACCAACGGTGCCGCTGCCGTTCTACCTCCTGTTGCCCAGTGGAGTGAAGTATGGAGACGGGAGGCCGGACGGGACGGACCAGAATGGGGGCCTTCCCCTCGTGCCCCACGGCCACAACCATCCGCACATATACGTGGGCATTGCCCGGGATGATGCGGAAGAGGCGCACATGATGGAGGGCGAGCGCGACATCGCCCGGCAGGCGGCCGCCGAGGAAGGCCACATCGTCATCGCGCCGACCACACGGGCCTTCGGGGAAACGCGCACGGCAAAGGACATCCGCGATGATAAGATGCACTCCTGCCGTGACCAGCTTGTTCACGACCTGCTGCTCGGAAGAACGCCCATCGGCGAACGCGTGTGGGACACGTCCCGCCTGATCGACTGGGCGGTCGCCAATCTGCCAATCGACGCCAATCGCATCGCCATTACGGGCAACTCGGGCGGCGGTACGATATCCCTCTTTGCCTCGGCCTGCGAAACCCGGATCGCCCTCTCGATGCCGGGGTGTTATTTCTGCACGTTCGTGGGCAGCATCGGGATGATTCGCCACTGCGAGTGCAACTATGTGCCCGGCATGCTTCGGCTGGGCGAAATGTACGACGTGGCCGGTCTGATCGCTCCCCGGCCCTTCTGCGCAATCGCCGGTCGGCATGACCCCATTTTCCCCATCGACCACGTCCATGCCGCCTTTGACCGGCTCAAGGCCGTCTACGCGGCCGCAGCCGCCGAGGATAAATGCGAGCTGGCCGTCGGAGAAGGGGGACATCGGTTCTACAAGACACCGGCCTGGGACTTCGTGCGCCGGCATTTCGGCACGCGGGCGTGAAACGCGAATGTTCCCATACCAGACTCGGAATCCAGGCAACGCCTTCGGCGGAACGCTTTCCCCGTGTCGAAAAACACGTGGAGTCCATGCGGAAAATTCTTGATAACTTCCAGGGATTCCATATAGTTTTCTCAGATAACAGGATCATCGGCAACCGGTCATCAAGGAGCGCATCATGGAAAGCGCCACGGTTCGAATCGATCCGCGTGAAGAGATCGGTTTCATGCATATCGACGAGACGGACTTCGGGTCCTTTACCACGGCCCAGCGCATCCGTCATCTTGAGGTCGAGGGCTACGTACACCTGCCGGATATGCTCGACGACGACCACATCGCGCGTTTGAAGGCAGATCTGGCCGATGTGCCCATGGAGTGCAAAGATTACAGTGATTGCCAGACCTATTGCCTGGAAGCCCAGTGGCTCAGTCCGGCCATGGCCGAACTGATCGGCCATCCACCCATGATCGAGTTTCTGGAAGCGCTTATGGGGCCCGATATCGTGTTTACCCGGGGACTGTTCACGCGGACGCTCTCGGGTTCGCCACCCATTTCCATGCACACGGACGGCCAGCCCTACGGCTCCTCCATCTTCAGCTACGAGGGCAGTTCACCAAGGCTGGTGCGCGTGCTCTACTACCTCGACGATCTGCCCCCTGAACGGGCGCCGTTCCGGGTGGTTCCACGCTCGCACCTGTCCTTTCACGCCCATGGCAATCCGTATGTGCGCTACAAGTCCCATCCCCAGGAGGTGACCCTGTGCGCGAAGGCGGGGTCGGCCCTGGTCATTCCCAAGGATGTCTTTCACGGCACCCATCCCAACCGTGATACGGTACCCCGGGAACTGATTCAGTTCGGTTACCGTCCGGCCTGGTCCGGGCCCGTCCAGCCCATGGAGGAGTGGGATCCGGGGGACGTGGCCGCCGCGCCCGTCCAGGCCAGACCTTTTCTTCAGAGTCCGAACAAGACCGGTCTGGAATGGCAGCAGCCGCACAAGCCCAAGGGGATGAAGAGCGAAGCGCCGGGGATCAATCCGGACAGGTGGGGAGATTGAACTGCCTCAACCCGGGTTTCACAAGTTGCCGGCGGGATAAATCGGGGACGGACACCCCCAGGAAGGGACATCAGTATGGCGGGTACTGCCTTGCGTAGCATCCAGCGTACCGCAGTAATGGCCGTGATGCTGGCCGCCTCGATTTCTACGGGCCGCACGGCCTCCGCGCAGACCGAATTTCACCTGCAGGCGGGGAAACTCAGGAATCCCTTCGCGCAAAAGAGCGTGGAGTCCCTGGTGCTCACCGTACAACAGGCGTCTCAATGGAAGCTTGGGGACAGCTTCTTCTTCCTTGACTATATCGTTGACAGGACGAGGGACGGATTTAACGACCGTGATTTCTACGCCGAATGGTATCCAACCCTGAGCATCGGCAAGCTGAAGCAGACGGAAGCGCGTCTGGGTAAGATTTCCGATGTCGCGTTTATCGCCGGAATCAACATGGGCGCCGATGCGAAGGTGTTCAAGTTTCTGCCGGGGCTCCGGGCGTCGTGGGATATTCCGGGCTTCCTGTTCCTGAATACCGATCTCACCGCCTATATCGACCGGAACTTCGGCGTGAAGAAGGATGGTGCGCCGAAGGAAGGGAACAGCTTTACGTTCGACGTGAACTGGGCCGCACCATTCAAGATAGGAGAACAGGCCTTCGCGATTATGGGTCACATGGAATATATCGGGAGCAGATCGAACGAACTCGGCGGCCGTTACGACGGCTCCATCCTCGCACAGCCGCAGTTTGTCTGGGATCTCGGCCAGGCCATGGCCAACGAACCCAATCAGTTTCTGCTCGGATTCGAGTACCAGTACTGGCGCAATAAGCTCGGCACGGACGAGGACGAAAACACCATCCAGTTTCTGGTGGTCTGGCGCCTCTAGGACGGCCCTGTCACGCCGATTTCATGGTCAATCACCGGATTGCCGGGCGGGAGTGTCCGGTGACTCTTCGGTCATCGAGGCTCCCGCCCAACCTTTGGATATCCTGATGAAAGCCGCCGTAATGGATGCCTTCGAATCGCCCCTCGAGGTGCGGGAAGTCCCTGATCCCGTACCGGCGGAGGACGGCGTCGTGATCGAGGTGCGGGCCAACGGGATCTGCCGGAGCGACTGGCACGGATGGATGGGTCATGATACGTCGATCCGGCTGCCCCATGTGCCGGGGCACGAATTCGCCGGTGTGGTCGTCGAAAAGGGCGGCCTGGTGCGGAACTGGCGGGTCGGGGACCGGGTGACCGTGCCCTTCTGCGGCGGATGCGGCGTCTGCGCGCAGTGCCTGGCCGGCAATCACCACATCTGCGACAACGAGTACCAGCCGGGGTTTTCCGGATGGGGCGCCTTCGCCGGATACGTGGCCATGCCGTACGCCGACGTGAATCTCGTCCGCCTGCCGGACGAACTGGACTTCGTCGAGGCGGCGAGCCTGGGCTGCCGGTTCATGACGGCTTTCCGCGGCGTGGTGGACCAGGGCCGGGTCACCGGCGGCGACAGCGTGGCCATCCACGGCTGCGGTGGCGTGGGGTTGTCGGCAATCATGATCGCGAAGGCCCTGGGCGCCACGGTGATCGCCGTGGACATAGACGACGACCGGTTGCAGTTGGCGAGGGACTTCGGCGCCGGGATGACGGTGAACGCCCGGACAAGTCCCGACGTGGTCAGGGAAATACGGGAGAAGACGAGCGGCGGCGCCCTGATCTCGATCGACGCCCTCGGCAGCAGGGTCACCAGCCGGAATTCCATCCGCTGTCTTCGAAAAAGAGGCCGTCACGTTCAGATCGGCCTGACGCTGGCCGACGAGGCGGATGTCTCGATTCCCATGAACGCGGTAATTGCAAAAGAGCTTGAAATCGTGGGGAGCCACGGCATGCCGGCCCACCGGTACGCCGACCTGCTGCGCATGATCACATCCGGCGTGCTACGCCCCGGACGCCTGGTCGGCAAGACCGTTGCCCTAGAAGACGCCGGCGCCGAACTGGAGGCCATGGGCCGCTTCAGCCAGACGGGCGTAACGGTCATCGACCGATTCTGACGTCAACTGCCGGTTCTGACAGTCATCGCCCGGTTCTAAGGCGTTCATAAACCGCATCCGGCACCGGTCGAGATTCTCGCCGCTATTTGAAAGGCACACGCATGGCCGAGAAGGACATCATTGCGCTCGAAAGGCAGATATTCGAACTCACCGCGAAGCTGAACGAGTTGCGGAGAAACAACGATCCGCGGCCGGTACCCGACTACCGATTCGCCACGCTGACCGGAGAGGTCACCCTGCTCGACCTGTTCGCCGGCCGTGACCGCCTGCTGGCCATCCACAACATGGGACAGGGCTGCCGGTACTGCACGCTGTGGGCAGACGGATTCAACGGCATGCTTGCCCATCTCGAGGACGCCATTTCCGTCGTGCTCCTTTCAGGCGACCCCCCTGCCTTGCAGCGTGATTTCGCCAATTCGAGGAACTGGCGCTTCCGCCTCGCTTCCCACGGCGGAGGCGAGTACATCGTAGAGCAGACGGTGATGGAAGGCGTGGAGAACATGCCCGGCGCAGTGCTCTACGAACGGCAGGGCGACCAGGTGCTACGAAAGAACAGCTGCGTATTCGGCCCCGGCGACCTGTACTGCTCCCTCTGGAACCTGCTGGGACTCGCCGGACTGGGTGAAGCGGAATGGACCCCGCAGTACCGGTACTGGCGACAGCCCGGGAAAATGGACGACGGCGGCGCCAATCTGCTGGAATAGCGACTCGACCCGTTACAGCGGTTGGCGCGGTGCGCGACAGGCCTGCGGGAGGCGTGGTGTCAGACAGTCCAGCGATCAGGTTGTTCCAACGAAACTGGTTTCTACGTGAAGAGCGGTTACCGGACACCACGTACGCAGAAGAGCGCTTCATCGAAGCCGCCATTGGACAGGACCCCGGTCGATGGGACGGCCGACCGGACTTGACGCGGATGGCGGAAATCCTTGCCGAACATCCGACTGTTCTCGATCACATAGGCTCCCACTTGCTCACGGTGATTGTCGGAATGCGCGGCTGTGGAGGCGCGGTAACCATTCTCCTCGGTCGCGGGGTTACGCTTAACATCGACCCAATTGCCTACAACGTACTGCACGAAGCGGCCTGGGCGGGCTCCGCGGATACGCTCGAAGCCGTTTTCACATCGGGCGCGGCGGACGCCACCTCGGTTTCCGTCGAAAAGCCCCACACGGGCTGGCCCGCGAATCTCTCCCTCATGTACTGGGCCGCCTGGGGCGGATTTCCTGAAGTCGCCAGGCTCCTGATCGCTTACGGCGCCGGGAAACATCACGAACTACCTATTAAAGGCAACGGGGAGCGGGGAGAAACCTCCCTGCACGAGGCCGCGGCGCCGGGACTCTGGGGCGACGAAGATTCACCCAGGAACCAGGGTAAGCGAGAAGTCGCCCGCATGCTTATCGAGGATGGTGCGGTGTACGACGGATGCGCGGCGGCGGGATTGAACGATGCGGAACAGCTCGGCAAACTGCTGGCTGCCGATCCCGGCACCGTTTCGGCGACCGGCGCTTACGGGATGACTCCCCTGCACTGGGCGTCGAGGGCGGGTTCGCTGGCCTGCGTCAAGCTGCTGCTGGATTATGGCGCCGATGTGGACGCACGGAACAAAGCGCGCCGAACCCCTTCGCAACTGGCGGCGGAAAGCGGCCGGGCGGAGGCCGTGAGGCTGCTGGCGGAGGCCGGCGCCGATCTGGACACCCAGGACCGCAAGGGACGTACTCCACTCCACAGGGCGACGTACGAAGGACACGCCGAGACCGCGGAAGCTCTGCTCGCCGCGGGCGCGGACAGGGCCGTGCTGAACAGGAACGGCAAAACCGCCTTCGAAATCGCGCGGCAAGGCGCTTCTTATCTTAAGAAACGAACCTGATGTCCGCCTACTCTGAGGTAAAACAATGAACGTCCTGCTCAGGATGAACCTGATCGAACCACTGGTCGACGAAATTCGCCGGGTTGACGAGAGCGTACGGGTGATACGTACAGATTCGGAGGAGGAAGCCCTGGCCGTAATGCCGGAGATCGAAGTAGTCTGCGGCGAGATCACCCGGGCCCTGTTCGCGCGAAGGAGGAAACTCGCCTGGATCCAGAGTTGGGGCGCCGGGGTGGACGGACTGCTCTATCCCGAACTGGTGGAAAGCGACGTGGTGCTGTGCAGCGCGAAGGGCTTTGTGGGCGTGCACCTGGCCGACCACGGCATGGCGCTGTTGCTCACTCTGACCCGGGGAATCCATACCGCGATCCGCGATCCGGGCTGGGCACCGCGCTGGCCGATCCGCGACGCCTCGTGGGAACTGGCGGACCGGACCATGGGCATCGTGGGACTGGGCGGAACAGGCCGTGAAATGGCCAGGCGGGCGGCGGCCTTCGGCATGCGCGTCGTCGCCGTGGATCCCGAGGATGTCGAAGTGCCACCCGAAGTGGAAGCCTGCTGGGGCATGGAGCGTTTCCACGCACTCCTGGAACAGTCCGACGTCGTGGCCGTCTGCGCGCCGTTGACGGCGGAAACGGAAGGGTTGTTCGACCGGGCAGCCTTCGCCCGCATGCGCAACCACGCGTTGTTGATCAATGTAACGAGGGGAAGGATCGTCGACGAAGCGGCCCTGCTGGAAGCGCTCGAAGGCGACCTGATCGGCGGAGCGGGCCTGGACGTGGTGCCGCAGGAGCCTCTACCTGACGACCATCCACTCTGGAAGATGGACAACGTGGTGATTACGCCCCATACGGCCGGGGGATCTCCCAACCGGGACGGCCGGTGCGTGGCGTTGTTCTGCGAGAACCTGAGGCGTTACCTGGATGGACTGCCGCTGGTGAGCGTGATCGACAAGCGCAAGGGGTACTGATAGGGGTGGAACAAGATTAAGCAGATAGGATTCTCACACGAGATTGAACTTACTAATCCACCTCAGTTGTGGTTTTCCTATTCGGTTTCAAGAATATGAATGACCTAAACGTTGAATTTCGTAGATTAGAAATCAGTCACCAGGCAAAAAAAGTAGAACTGAGAATCTGAATGCTTGATTTAAACATCCTAATGTAACGGCGATATTCCAGCTATCTCTCCAAGTGTGGGAGCGTTTATCGCCGAAGCTAGTGGGGTTTGTTTAGAACACAATGGTCATAAACGTGGCAAGACTTTTTCGGTCCGTGGTTATCGACAGAACCAGCATTCAATAGATTGGCCTACGATTACAAGTCAGTCTGTGGTAGCATGGAACGACCTTGAACAGGCTACTGAGTATGGTGCCGTAGCCATTGCAGTTTTGGTCGCTAAAGAGGAAATCGCTGACGAGTTACGAGAACTAATGGAACAAGTCAATTTTCACCGGCACCTATTACTAAGGGGTGTTACACTAGAAGAAACTGAAATCCAAATGAGTTTATCAGGTCAGGGGGTCGGGTTTGGACTAATTAGTCAAGTCGACCTGTTAGATCGTATTGATACCTCGTCAAATGTCCTGCGGCGTATTGCCGAACGGCGAAGCAATAGACCTTTCAGGGAGAAAGGCAGGGTGGGGAAATCTTTAGGAGACTATCAACTGTACGTTTCTACTCCAAGATCTGCAAGTTTTGCGGTGACCTTAAAGGTAGGTAGACCCACAGCTCAATTGTCAATTGATGGAATAGATAATAGGCCCTTAGCCGTCATAGATGAGTTTCTGGATCTATTTGAACTAATGGGGCAATCAAAAGTTCCTGAACTAAAAGATCGGATTCGTGATCCAGCCTACTTGCGGAACTTCATCGCTCTATCAGAGAAAATAGCGCCGGATGGAGAACGAGTTCGACAGGTCGGTTTCACAGCACTCCGAGAAGGGAAAGAGCGCATAGTCGAGGTGAAAACGCCTTCATCTGTTCTTCCCTCGATGTCAGATTTTGAATTACCGAAACAGCAAGTTACTGAACCTAAACATATCAAATTAAGTGGGTTACTATGTTTTGCAGATGCGACCCGAGATAAAGACAACACAATCAAGATTGTTGACGATCAAGGTACACCCCATATCGTCGAAGTACCAGAAGGTATGATGGACGATATAGTGCGTCCAATGTGGAACTCACAGGTTACAATCGAAGGTACTCAAACAGGGAAACGTGTATTACTTCTTGATGTCATGCCTGATGAATCAGACTAAATGATCAGAAACCTCTCAAGTACTCGAATTAATAAATTGGATATTTCTTGGTTGATTGGATCTTTATCTAATTCATTTTCTTACCACTTGGCGTAACATACAACGCTCAGTGCCGGTGTTCCACTCCGTGATCGTGCGCGGTGTGGTAATGGTGGGCGAGCAGGTCCGCGCCGAAATCGTTGGTCGGGTTGCGCCAGACCGTGTGCACGTGGTTGGCGTCATTCTGGACGTTGTCGTATTCCACCAGGAACCGTCCGCCCTGCAGGCGGTAGTAGTGGGGTTGTCGGGCTTCCAGGCCGCCCGCCCAGGCCAGATGCACGTCGCCCACGCCGTTCTTCCGTAACAGATCGGATTCGATTTCGGCAACGGCGTCGGGCATTCGATGAATGTACTCGCCGATGAGAGCCTCCAACATCTCCTGCTGTCCGTCGTTCATACCCGCCCCGGAGAGGCCGCGAGGCGTTTCCGTGTACCGCACCGCATCATAGGGCACGTCCGTCCGGGCCAGCCGGTCCGGTTTCTCCCTGTTCTCCTGGATGAAGCGCTGATTCACCGTGACGATGTCCCCCGGCGGAACCGGCGCGATAAGCGCGCCGTGCCGTTGTTCCTCGTCCAGGGCGCGCACCAGTTCCCGCGCCAGGTCTTCCACGTTGCCCAGGGGCCGAAGCGAACCGACGCCGTTGAGCGCGGCCGAGGCGGGGTTCGCCCCGAAGAAGAAGGGCGTGGGCGCCACGATCCGTCCCCCGGCGATAGTATAGTTGATGGAAACGTGGTGCCCCTCGAATTTCCACCCCCAGGGATCCCGGTCAGAGGGCGTGCCGAAAATGGACACGTAGTAGTCGGAAGGATCCCGCCAGTTGCCCGAAGACCAGCCTTCCCGGGCATCCAGCGTCGCTTCCAGGCCCATGATGGTCGTCGTGGTGGCATATCCCGTTCCGCTCACCCCCGAGGCCACGAGCTGAAGGGCCCGGCGCCGCTGTCCCCGGTCCATCTCCCCGAGCGGCAGGCCTTTTCTCGCCAGGGGCACGTAGTCCCAGAAGGTGCGTGCGGCATCGTCTTCGAAGGGGAACAGCGCTTTCGCACGCTGATCCAGGGCCAGGGCGGCCGTGAAATCGACGGCGGCCTCTCCCATCCGCTGAACCAGGCCCCGGATGTGCTCGCTGGTCAGTAAACCGTTCTGGTCGTCGCTCATTTTTTATTCTCCGGTAGGAACGTAGACTGATTTGATGGTGACTTGATTCATTTGAGATCCGGAAACCGCAGGAACCGCTTGGCGGTTCCGCCCATGATCGCCTCGTATTCATGGGGCTTGATGTCGGGCACGGTCTCTTTGATCAACCGTGCCAGCTTGTCGTAACCGGGCTCTTCGTAGATCCATGGGAAATCCGTGGCCCACATGAGCCGGTCGGCGCCGAACGTGCCCAGGAAGTTCTTATTCCAACCCGCCAGGTCGGGGTAGGGGTAGGGCTCTTTGCTGAAGGCGTAATGGCCCGACAGGTGCATCGTCACGTTCTCGTAGGTGCTCAGCCGGTGCGTGGTGTGAAATGCCGGGTTGTAGGGCACAATGTCGATCTGCGGCCGTCCCCACTGGTCTGTCCGGCCCTTGCCCAGGCCCGGACAGATGCCCAGGTGGTTGATGACTACCCGCACTTGGGGGAAGGCGTCGACGAGCCAGGCGATCAGATGGGCGTCCGCCGCACGCACGTACAACCAGAGGACGAGGTCCTTCTCCGCGGCGTGCCGCCAGATAGGGTAGGTCGTGAACGTGCGCACGTCCACCACTTCGAATGGGTCCGGGGGGCCGCCGACCAAACCGAGCCGGAAACCCACGATACCCGTTCCGTCCGTCAGCCGGTCCATGTGCTCCTCTGGCGCGCCATAGGCCGATTCGGGTATGAGTCCGATGCCGAGAAAACGATCCGGATAGGTTCTGAGGCAGTGAAGCAGGTAGGCGTGCTGAGCCACGCTCGTGCCGCCGATCTGCACCAGCATGGCCTGGTCGATGTCGCTGGCGGCCATGTAGGTCAACAGCTTCTCGACCGTCTCTTCCCGTTCCGGCGGCGTGTTGCCGCCCGCTTCTCTCGGAAACTCGCGGGTCACCTTCGCGAACACGTGACCGTGGGCATCGATACGAGGCATGCGGCTTCCTGTCTATGACATCCCGAAAAGCCGAAGCCGGTCCGGCGTGTTCAGCGACGGGGCGATGTGGGCGTACCGTCCGGGGTTGATTTTTCCGGGCGTACGCTTTTCGTAGGTAAGGATGATCGACTTCCGGGGGGTTTCTGTGCGGTTTTTCATGGCCACGTGCCATCCGTAGGTATTGAACATGACGGCCGTTCCGGCCTTGCCTGGGAACCGCCTGTGGCCCGGCATGGCTTCGAGGCTCTTCACGCGGGGGTACGGCCCGGCGCCGGGCCGGTGGCTGCCCGGGACGTAGGCGAATTCTCCGCCGTCGCGCTCGACGTCGTTTACGTAGACCTGCACCTTGATGTGGAGGGGATGGTCCGGGGGGACGTCGGGATGCCATCCCGTGTAACCCATGGGCCAGAGCGGCGCTGTGCGGACCTGCTCGCCAATGAAGATCATGTCGTCATCGGTAAAGGCTTTGACGTACTCGAAGTAACGCGGCTGGTCAAGTATGTCGAGAAAGACGCCGTCTTTTTCCAGCACGTTCGGTATGTCGTAATAGGTCGCCGCTAGTTCACCCCGGGCGACGCCGACGAGCCACTCCTCCTTGCAGGCGGCGGCCCAGTGGTCGAAGGCCTTCTGGAGGCGGTCCAGCATCGCACCCCGGATCGCGTCCTCGAAGACGAGATAACCCTCATCCTCCCACTGTTTCCATTCCCCCGGGGTGGGGCCGGATTCCATGGTCATTCGGGGCTTCTTTCTTCTCGATTCAGATCGTGGTGCAGGTATAGTCGGGAATCAACAGCAACGGTTCCGCCATGTCAAGCGTGATGGCGCGCGACGGCGCGAAGCGGGCCAGATCGGACCATTTCCTCCTTGCCCATGTCTTCCGCGGCGTTCTATCTTCTGCGTTGAAACAACTGCCCAAGAAAGGAGAATCACTTGAAGATCGAGGCCGTGGAATCCCTCGCGATCCCGGAGTTGAAAGTCATTCGTTTCGGGTGCTTCAGAGATAACCGGGGGTATTTCACTGAGACCTACCGGCTGGGTGATCTTGTTCAGCACCCCGAAACGACGTTTCTCCGCGACATCCGGTTTGTGCAGATCAACGAGAGTCATTCGCGCGCCGGTGTGGTCCGCGGCCTTCATTTCCAGTGGAATCCCCACATGGGCAAGCTGGTTCGGGCCGTTCGTGGCCGCATCGTGGACCTGGCGCTGGACATCCGGTTGGGGTCTCCTACGCTGGGCAGGATCGTTGCCCACGATATCTCGGAGGATCCTGGCGCCGACCAGGCCGAGTGGATCTGGGTGCCGCCGGGATTCGCCCACGGGTTCTTCTGCCCGACCGACTGCATTCTGGAATACCTGTGCAGCGGGGAGTACAGCCCCGGCAACGAGGCCGGTATCTCACCGATGGCGCCTGACCTGGACTGGTCACTCTGCGATCGCGCGTTGAAGCGAGCGTTCGACGAGATCGCCGCGGGAGCGGCCATCATGTCCGAGAAAGACCGGGACGCACTTTCCATGAACAGCTGGCTTGCGGATGAACGGTCCGCGAACTTTAAGTATTGAACGTGCAGCAATGCCACACCGTATTTCACACTTCAATCAATGGGAGAATCCTGAATGACATCGGACCAACCTTCACTCTGGTCAGACATCCGCGGGCTCGTGTTCTTCGGCTGGATCGTCGCGGCGACGCGCCTGCTGCTGGATTTCGTCGCGCCCGAACAGTCCATGTTCATCGGCGTCTACTTCCTGATGCCCTTGGCCTACCTGTATTACGGGTTGAAAGGCAGGTGGGACCATTTGGCCTGGAGGCGGGTGGCGGGGTCGCTCGTTGTGGTGGTGTTCCTGGTCTGGTTCATTCCGAACCTGATTTCGTATACGACCGCTTTCTTCGTCGGTCTGGAGCACGGCCGGTTCTCGCCGGAGAATTCCGGGAGGGTATTTGACTATGAGGGACCGGTTATGACGGTACTGAACGGCGGTATGGTTGCGGGGGGCACGTTCCTCGCGGGTTCTGTATGGAGCGTCTCGCTGGGCACGCTGTTCATCTGGCTGCCCGGGGCGATGCGCCGGCGGCAGGCCCGGGCCGGGTGATAGGGTTCGTCGGGACCGACGCCGTTCGTCAGGCCTGTCGCGTCCCTAAAACCCGATTTCCCGCAAATACTCCAGCGTCCGCTTCGCGATCGGGAAGGGCTTGTCGAAAGGCGCAGGATACATGTCCTGTTCCACGATGGCGTAACCATCGTAGTCGATCCGCTTCAGCAGCCCAAGCAAAGCTGGAAAATCGACTACGCCCGCCGAGGGTTCGCAGAACATGTCCATCGCCACCGCATCGGCAAAGGGGATGTTCTCAGCTTCCACCCTCCGCTGTTTCTCCGGATCCACGCTCTTGAGATGAAGGTAGGGGATCCGTCCACGGTGTTTATCGAGGAAGGCTACCGGATCTCCGTCGCGGTAGGCGTGGTGCCCGACGTCGAAGCACAGCGACACCCGCCCGGGGTCGGTGTCCGCCAGGAAACGCTCGATCTGCTCCTCGTATTCGACGTGGGTCTCGGCATGGGGGTGGAACACGAGGTGGAGGCCGAAAGTGTCGCGGGCGAGATCGGCGACGCGGTGGGTCGTGTCGATTAGTTTCCGCCAGGTTTCGTCGTCCAGGGTCCTTGGCTCGATCAATTCGCCAGTGAACAGGTCGGAGTAGGTGCCGTCGATCAGGACAAGAAAGCCCGCGCCGGTGGCGGCCAGCAGTTCTCCCGCGCCCACCACCTGTTGCTCCAGTTCAGGCCATCGGTCCGGGTCCTCGAGGTTGCCCATGGCGAAGGCGCTGGTCACCTTCAGGTTCCGTGCAGCCAGTTCCCTTTGCAGCCTGTCTATGTCCGTGGGCAGATAGCCATAGGGTCCCAGTTCGATCCACTCGTAGCCGGCTTCGACCACCTCGTCCATGAACCGCTGCCAGGGGGTCTGCCTCGGATCGTCCGGGAACCAGACGCCCCACGAGTCCGGCGCGCTGCCGATGCGGATGTTCATTCATACCTCCTCATGCACTTCTGCTTGCGAACGCGGCCGCGCGGAATTCCTCGCTCAATAATGAAACCGCTGGCTCGTGCGGCGTTCGGCTTCGTAGCCCTCGCGCAACTTCCGCGTCATGGGATCGTTGGTCGCCTCGGCGGACGCGATGTCCCACCATACGTCCGAAGGCGGCAGGTAGCGGTGTTTCTCGGTCTCGCACACGATCACGCAGGCCCGCGTCTCCGAACGGGCTTCCCTGAGCGCCTGTCGCAACTCGTCCGGCGACTTCACGTGCCACGCCCTTGCGCCGAAACTCTCGGCATTGGCCGCGAAATCGATCTCCAGGTACTCCCCTTCGAGACGGTCCGAACCGGCGTCCCGTCCGCGGAACTCGTTGCCGAAAGACCGGCCCGCCCGGGCCATCTGCAGGGCGCGGATAATCTGGTAACCGTGGTTCTCAGAGATGACGACGGTCACCTTGAGGCCCTCCTGCATGGCGGTCATGAGTTCGGTGGGATTCATCAGGTAGGTCCCGTCGCCGATGTAGACGTAGATCTCGTCGTGTTTCCCGGCCATGCGGGTGCCGAGCCCGGCCGGCAGTTCCCATCCCATGCACGAATAACCGAATTCCAGGTAGCAGGCCGCGCCGCCCGTCACGTCCCAGAGCCGGTGCAGGTCGCCTGGCGGGCTGCCGGCGGCGGCGATGACGCAGTCGCCTTCCCGGGCTTCGCCGTTCAGGGTCTGGATGAGTCGGGCCTGGCTCATGGCCTCGCCGGGATGATCGACGTACACTTCTTCTTTCAGCGACTTGTGGTAGGCGTCCATGTGGCGCCGGACCGCTGTACGGTAGGATGAACTGGCCCGGATGCCAGCTTCCTTCGCGGCTGCGGCCAGGGCGGTCAGCGCTTCCCGGGCGTCGGCCGTGACCGGCAAAGCGCCCTGCTTGTAGGCGTCGTGTCCGGCCACGTTGATGCCGATGAACCGGACGTCGGGATTCGTAAAGGCCGACTGCGAGCCCGTGGAGAAATCGGTCAGCCGCGTCCCCACGGCGATGACCAGGTCGGCTTCGGCAGCGATTTTGGCGCCCGCCGGCGTGCCGGTCACGCCGAACCCGCCGATCGCCCAGTCCGAGGATTCACGCATGGCGCCCTTGCCGCCGAAAGTCTCTCCCACGGGGATGCCGCAGGTATCGGCGAAGGCCGCGAGGGCGTCCCAGGCTTCCGAATAGTGTACGCCGCCACCCGCGATGATCATCGGCCGCTTCGCCCCTTTGAGCATCTCGATCGCCTCGGCGATGCGCGCCTTCGTCGGCGGCCTGCGCTCCACGCGCCAGACCCGTTTCTCGAAGAAGTGGGCCGGGTAGTCGTAGGCGTGGGCCTGCACGTCCTGGGGCAGCGAGATCGTCACCGCGCCCGTATCCGCCGGATCGGTAAGCACGCGCATGGCTTCCGGCAGGGCGGTCAGCAGTTGTTCGGGCCGGTTGACCCGGTCAAAGAAGCGGCTGACCGGGCGGAAGCAGTCGTTGACGCTGACCTCGGCGGACACCGGGTGCTCTAGTTCCTGCAGCACCGGGCCCTGGTACCGGGTGGCGTAGTAGTCGGACGGCAGCAGGAGCACGGGCAGGCGGTTGATCGTGGCCGTGGCCGCCCCGGACAGCATGTTGGTCGAACCCGGCCCGATGGATGCCGTGCACGCGATGGTGGCCATGCGGTGGTTCACCTTGGCGTAACCCGAGGCCGTGTGCACCATGGACTGCTCGTTGCAGGGCTGGTGGTAGGTCAGGTCCTGCCCGTACTCGAAAAGGGCCTGGCCCAGCCCGGCCACGTTCCCATGGCCGAATATGCCGAATATGGCGGGGATGAAACGACGCTCCACGCCGTCGCGCTCGCTGTACTGAACGGACAGGAACCTGACCACCGCCTGCGCCGTGGTCAGGCGGACCTTATCGTGGGGGTATGCCATGATCTGCTCCTTCGTTTAGATGCCTGATCCCGGTCGATTCGGGCGGTGTCGGCCGGCCGCGATCGATTAGTCGATAGCCTTCGCCGGGTAGTTCAGCCGATATCCTGCACCGTTTCCCATCGGTCGGACGACCAGGAGCGCTCCACCGAGGCCAGCACCTCAGCCACGGCCCGCGCTTCATTGAAGCCGGGTTCGCCCTGCCTGCCCGCCGCGATGGACTGCAGGAAGTGAAAGGTCTCGATCGCCTTGAGATCGTCGTATCCGAGTCCCACGGCCGGCCCGGGGTTGAAGTGGACGTGCCCCGGATAGGCCGGACCGCTCTGCAGGGTGACGAACCCGTCGTGCGGTCCGTCGACCGCGTACAACTGCAATTCGTTCATGCGTTCGAAGTCCCACCGGATTGCGCCCTTGGTGCCGTGAATCTCGAAGGCCATCTGGCATTTCGTCCCCTGGATCACGCGGTCGACTTCGAAGGAACCCCGGGCGCCGTTCTCGAACTCCACCAGCGCCCCGGCGTAGTCTTCATTCGTCACGGATTCGCGTTGCCCGCCAGTCCCAACGGAAAAGTGCGTGCCCTCGCCGGCCGGCGCGACGGGCCGGTCTTCGATGATCAGCGCCCGCTGCCCGACTACGCGCCTGATGGGTCCCGCGAGCATGTGGGCCATGTCGACGACGTGGGACATGAGGTCGCCCAGGGCGCCGCTTCCGGCATCCTCTCTTCGAAAGCGCCACGAGAGCACGCCGTCGGGGTGACTCGCGTAGCCCGCTAAAAAGCGGCCGCGATAGTGAGTGATGTCGCCCAGCGCGCCATCGGCGACAAGCGTTCGCGTATGCTGCACCAGCGGCGCCCAGCGGTAGTTGTAACCCACCCAGGTCAGCACGCCGGCTTCGGTGGCCGTCCGGGCGATTTCGGCCGTTTCCGCTGGGGAGCGACCCACAGGTTTCTCACAGAAGATATGCTTGCCTGCCGCTGCGGCGGCACGGACCATGTCCAGGTGGAGATGATTCGGCGCGGTGATGTTGACCACGTACACATCGGGGTCGTCCATGACTTCGCGCCAGTCCGTCGTGGTCCTGGTGAATCCCAGCATGTTCCGGGCCTGCTCGCACCGCGCGGTCACGTCGTCCGCGCAGACGACCAGTTCCGGTACCAGCCCGCTTTCAGGAAAGCGCTGCCGGACCTGGTGGTAGGCCCGGCCGTGGACCATGCCCATCCAGCCCATACCGATGATGCCGATGCCGATTTTCGGGGCCATCTCAGCCGCTCCGTTTTGTTAATCGCACTGATCGCCGGGGTCGGCCGCAAAATTGCCAGGTCGGTCGAAGATCGCCAGGCCAGCCGCATAGTCGCCTGGCCGGCCGAATGCCGGGTCAGCCCAGGGCGTCGATCAATTGAGTGACGCCGAGATACAGAAAGAGGACCAGTGCTAGGGCGAGGAGCACGTTCAGCAACCAGCCCGTCTTCAGGTTTCCGACCCACTCCCTGCGCGAGTTCATATACAGCAGGGTGCCGGCCAGGAACGGCATGAAGAAAGCGCCGACCACCGTATAGACGATGACGACGGATACCGGCCGGTCGAACAGCAGCAGGGCCATGGTCGGAAAGGTCAGGAACAACAGGAATCCGCGGTAGTACCGTGAATCGGTTCGGACCATGGCTTCGCGGGCCTCGCTGGACGCCTTTTTGAACAGTGCCATGAAGTCGGCGAACAGGTAGGGGATGCCCTGCCAGACCCCCAGTACGGATGTGATGACCGCGGCCCAGAATCCCAGGTAGAGAGACCACCGGCCGAAGGGTCCCAGCGCCGCTTCCAGCCGGTCGGCCATGCCCAGGACGATATCGATGCCCACCGCTTCGGGACGGATCTGCGCGCCGAGGATCATGACGGCTATACCGAAGAATCCCGTCAGGAGATAGGCGCCGCCGAGGTCGATGCGTATGCCCTTGAGCCACTCGCTTCCGTTTCGGCCGGCCTCCCTGATCCAGTACCCGTAGCACATGACCGACAGGCTGCCGCCCACGCCGCCCAGGACGCTCAGTACGGCGACCACCGAACCCGACGGCGCGCTCGGCAGGGCGATGCCGCGCAGGATGTCGCCGAGGTCGGGACGGAGGGCCCAGGCGCTGATCAGGAAACTTACGAACATCAGGCCGATGAGCACCTTCATGACGGTCAGGAAGAACCCGAATCGGCCCGCCCAGACCATGACGCACGCGGCCAGGGCGTGGATGATCCCCCACTGCGCAACCGAGAGCCCCGGGAAAACCGTATGGCCGGCAATGCCGGAGGCCGACAGCAGCCCGCCGCCGACCAGGAAGGACCAGATGAGCAGGTAGAGCAGGAAGAAGTACTGAACGGGCCTGCCGAGGCGCTCCACCCAGCCTTCCAGGAGCGTGGTGCCCGTCGCAAGCTGCCAGCGTCCGACCCCTTCGTTCAGGGCGAACTTGAGCACAGCGCCCCAGACGATGGCCCACAGCAGCACCGTGCCGAACTTCGCGCCGGCGTTGGTAGCCGAAATCATGTCTCCGGCGCCGACCCCCGTGGCCGCGACGGCGATCCCCGGCCCCATCAGGGCGATCATCTGGAGGAAGTTCAGTTTCAAGTTGGTTTCCGTATCGGAATCAGGCGTGAAGTTTGGTTTCCGCGCCGGTTCAGGCGGGCAGGCGCACCGGAATCAGCTCGGAAGGCGTTCCGGGTATCAGATCTCGTCCCGCAACATTTCGTCCAGGTACCGCTTGCCGGACAGGATCGCGTTGAAGGGATCGGCGCCCGTGGCCAGCTCGATGCTGATGTACCCGTCGAATCCGCCGTCCCGCATGATCCGAAGCGCCCGCCGATAGTCGATCATGCCCTCGCCCAGGGGCGCGTTGATGTGCTGGGCGCGGTCTTCTTCCTGGAAGTAGATCCGCTGGATGTTCTTGACGTGCCAGAAGTTGGTGTGGGGCGCGAGCATGCGGCACACGTCGTCCCAGCCGCCCTCGGGCGTCGCGTAGGCGAAGTAGAAGTTGCCGAGGTCCGGATTCGCCTTGATCAGGGGGTGATCGACGAGATCGATGAGCCGCAGCATGCCCTCCGGAGTGTCCACGATGCTGTTCTGGTGGAGTTCCAGCGTCAGTTCGGTGCCCTTCGACTCGGCCTCCCGGGCCAGTTTCTTCAGCACGCCAGCGGCTTCCTCGTAGTCTTCGTCCCGCGCCCGCAAGCTGCTGCCCACCGGGTCGGACTGTCCCCGGAGATCCTGCTCTCGCACGCCCACTTCCCAGGGTTGCGGCGAGATGGACATGTTTACGAGTGGTGCGCCCGCGAGTTGGGCTGCTTTCACCGCCCGGGACAGCAACCCCCGGTTCGCCGTCCGGACCTCCTCGGGCGCCGGCCAGGTGATGATCTTACGCAGTACGGTCAGTCCGCCGATTTCGAGTCCGTGGCCGCGCGCCTCCTCGCCCAGGTCGACCAGCGCTTCGTCCGGCGCGTCGTAGAAATTGAACCAGGTCTCGCCCAGGTCGATCCCATCGAATCCGTGGCGGGCGAGCCAGTCCCACACGGGTTTACGTTCCTCGGCCAGGGGATAGCCTCTTTCCGCGGCTTCGGGTGAACGATAACCACTCAGCGTGAGGGTACAGAAGACGATTTTCATGGAGTGTCTTCCCCCAGGTACGCGTTGACGATGTCTCGGCAAAGGGCATGATCATGCCGCGCACCGTATCCGTCGGTGATGGGTGGTTTCCCGTTCACGACGCAATCGTGAAAATGGATCAACTCCAGCTTGAAGGAATTTTGCTTGTTGACGACGATTTCCTTCTTCCAGGGCTGTTCGCCGTCCATGCCCTGCACGGTGACCGGCGACGGCAGTCCCCGGTCGAACCCCGTGGGAAACCGAATGCCTACCCGCCATCCCGCGCCGAAGACTTCCAGGGTCTCCCGGAAATCGTGCAGTTCGGGCAGGCTGGTCCAGGTCGCCGAGCACCGGGCGTCGTTTTCATAGGCCAAGACGGTCGTCACGCTCGATCCTCCGCGCCACACTTCGGCGCTAACCACGCGTTCCGGCGGACCGAACATCCCCCGCAGGCTGCTGATGTCGTGGATCATGCTGCCGGAGAGCGAGAAGAATATCCTTCGCACGGCCTCCGGGGCGTCGCCGATGGCATCCCGGATGGCCTGTTCGCGCTGGGCGGCCGAGCGTTCGATCACCTCGCCCGGGATATCGTCGAAAGCGTAAAGCGTGAACTCCCGGAGGTGCCGGTCGTTGCCGCAATGGAGGTGGTTGGCCTGGATAAAGCGGATATCGGGCATGGCAAGCACTTCGTTCCGCGCGAATTGGTATCCCGGATCGTGTTGTTTCATGTATCCCACCATCAGCGTCTTGCCCGAAGCCTCGGCGGCCCCGATGATCTGGTCCGCTTCTCCGACCGAGAAGCACATGGGCTTCTCGATGAAGACGTGCTTGCCCGAATTCAACGAGGCGACGGCCGTTTCTGTCTTGGGGTCGGCGAAACACAGCAGAACGGCGTCCAGATCGAGGTCCAAGAGGTCCTGGTAGCGGGTGACGCGGGCTTGGGGCGGTACGTGGTACATCTCGCCGATGAAGTCGACCAGTTTTGCGGATGCGTCGCATAGACCGGCCAGTTCGTAGCGGTCACGGAGCTCGGCGATATGGGGCAGGTGTTGGATCTGGGCGATCGCACCGCAGCCGATCACGCCGATCCTGATGCGGTCCATGAGAATGCCTTTCCGGCAATCGATGATCTTGAATCGATGCCCTGGAATCGATGCCACTGATGGGGAAGTCGATAAAGAGAATACGCCCGGAGGGATTCGAACCCCCGACCTACTGATCCGAAGTCAGTTGCTCTATCCAGCTGAGCTACGGACGCACGGGGAACCCACTGAGGCCAGCATCCGATATACGCATTGAACGGATTGATGTCAACGAAATCAGGCGGCCTCAAGCCCGATGCTACGTTATGTTCGACCTCGCGCGAAGGGTTTCGTCAATCATATCGGAAAACACGCGTTCGAACCTTTCACGGGTTTCCGAAGACGCCAGGCAAACTAACGGGATAGTTGGACGACCCCCGAGACGGCGGTTAAGATCCACGCCCGGGATCTCGTTGATCTCGTTCCAGATCTGTTCGCGGGCCTCCGATTGATGAAAGGGGCGTTTCATATACTGGAACTGTACGTGCAATCTGCCGCGGGTCGTAAGACTGAATGTCCATTGCACGTCATCCGGATAGTTCAGGTCGAGCTGGAACCACATTTCCGCGGGTCTCCGTACCACGTCTAGATGGACTGTCTGGTAACGGTGGAATCAATGGCCAACAACCGCTTACTGCTACGAGAAGAACAATCCCAAAGATGGTCGAACGGTCCATATTTAATCACTCCATAATTACAACTTAACGACTGTTGCAGGTGGTCATCCCGATACTGGACACGTGCGGGCGTTGGGAATAGGCGCTTCTCTTCAACGATCTCTTGAACTTTGAGTAATTGACCCGTTCGTATGTTTCGCCCTTGTAGTGCCACAATTCAGCTTCGCTGGCCGCTTCTCACATGGCTTTTATAGGTTCTTTCAAAGATATAAACCGGCAAGGTGTGCAACCTCATCCACAGACCGAGTACCTTCAAGGGAATTCTGTGTTCTACCAAGCTGAGCAGTTTGTCACGCAATGTTCAGTTGCGCTCGATGGCATGTATCGCTTCCGAACCAGAAGATAGGTCGCCTTTAGTGCGAATCCAAGTCACTATTGCGCTGCGACATAACCTCCGAATCCATACACTGAATCTTTTTTGACAAAGAGGCTTGACAATCATCTTAATGTGTACTATATATAACACATGACACATTTTGGTAAATACATCCGTTCCCGCCGCGAAGACCTGCGGAAGCAAGACAGGCGGTTCTCCCTGCGCCAGGTGGCGCAGCGCATCGAGGTAGAGCCGGCCTACCTGAGCAAGATCGAACGCGGTGATGTGGCGCCGCCTTCAGAGGCCACGACGCTGAAGCTGGCACGGGATCTGGGCGAGGACCCGGACGTGCTGCTGGCCCTGGCGGGCAAGGTGTCGAGCGACCTTCAGGAGATCATCCGCAAGCGGCCGAAGTTGTTCGCGGACTTGATCCGAAAGATGAAGGAGGCGCCCGATCACGCCATCCTCAGGATAGTTCGCGAAGTGCGGGACGGTGAATGGTAACAATAAGGAGAACCATGATGATTTATCTTGAGCACGACCAGCTGGAAATACAATGCCCGGAAGTCCACGATCATGCCCGGTGTTCGATCTCGTTTCAGCGTACCCTGCGCATCCCGGACGATGGGCGGGACTACCCGTTGCCCCCGGGCCTGGGTGAATTTCCTCTGCGTCACCTGGACGACTACGCGGAGCGCGTGCCGACGGAGTGGGTCCGCAGGGGTGGCGTGATCATGCCGATGTTCCAGGCCGAGGCGATGTGGCTGAACTTCGACGGCTACCATGCCTATCCGTTCGCATTGAAGATCGCGACCGGGAAGGTCTGCGCGATCACCGGCGAGAACCGGGTAAACCATTTGAATACGGATCCTCAGGACTACCTGGTATTGCCCGAACAGCTGTGGCTGGATGGATACTGCGTCGAAAAGGGCGTGATCCGCCAGTTCGTGGCCATGCCGCTGGGCAAGGGGTACACGGTCGAGGAGCAGTTGAAGGGCTCGGCGCAGCATGGCGGCCTTCAGATAACGGCCTTTCCGATGAAGGCGGAACGCTACGAGGCTATACGGGCGTGGGACGGACGATATCCATCGAACCCCCCGAAACTGATGGCCCAGCAAAGTCCCGAGGAAGATAGCATGGGACTGGCGCCCGGCGGCCGGATGCGGCAGGAGATCTACGAGGACGAATACGGCCTGGATGCCTGGGATCAGCGGCATCCCGCCCGGTGTTTCATTACCATCGCCAATTCGGCCCAGTGGAAGGCGATAACCGGCGAACGTCCTCCGATAGAGCCGCCTACGGCCCAACAATACACCGAAGCCGGCCTGCCCTGGTACGACTATTACGACGCCGATCACGAGGCCGTTTCGGGCAGCGATATCCTGAAGTCGGTGCAGAGCGTGTCGCAGACTGGCAAGGAGAAAGGCGAAACGGCGCTGCCGGACAATGAATCGATCCACGGAACCCGGGTCGTCTCAATCCGGGACACCAGAAAACGCAAGGTTCGGGAGTACTCCGCCAGCGAATCGATGGATTCGTGAGGTCAGGTGTACTCAGGAGGGGACGTTCTCTTCGGTGGCTAAAGTGTTGCCCGTGGATTTCATTTCACTGTTCAGTCGGTCCAGCGGTTCCGAAAACGCCTCTTCCAACTTGACAATGTGTTCGCACAACCAATCAATCATTTCTGGCCAGTTTTCTTCGTCGAAGCCATTGAATGAGTGCGGAAAACTGATGCGACAAGCTTTCTTATCGTCCAATCGCTGCCAGTGGAGTTCTGATCCGAAACTGCCTTCGATCTCCAGCCTTTTCTGTTCGAGCTTGTCAAAAAACCATTTGTTCTCTTCCGCCTGAGGGCGAGAAATGTAGAGTTCCACGCGCGCCAGGTTTTTTCCAAAGATCATGTTGTAACCACAACCTGACACCCCAGTTGGGCTCGCCAGCCAATGGTCTCTGGACGGACTGATAGTATCGTACCGCGTAACGCCACGAGCACGGAGTGCCTCCAATGTCTTCGTCCAGAAAGCGTGCCTCAATTTTTGCGTTTGAGTTAATGTGCGCTGACTGGCTTTCTCCTCCGACTCCTTGTTAGCCATCCCAATCATGTAATCCGCGGCTTCTGGTGTAGGTATAATCTGTTGCAGGTCGATCAGAAGCTCTTCGCCGAAGCTGTAAGGCACTACCCGGAAACACTGCGCCTCGACCCCGTGTCCAATCAGCGCACAGTACCGTTGCCGTAACCTCCTTGCGGAAATTCGCAGCGACCAGAATCAGTCGCTGCTCATTACCTGCATTTAGTACCGTATCGTCGAGATCTTCAACACCGAGGAATTCGCACAAGTTCGGTATTGCACTCTCGCCGTCGACCCACCGGTTGAGGTACTTCTGATAGATGTCGACGATCTCTGCCTTCTTCAAACTGGAACAATAGGCGACGTACTTGAGCGCCTGCCATACGACATCGCGGCCCGAATCGTCGAGTTTATTCTCGATAACCACCACTCGGCCTTCCTTGTCGAGGGCAAGGAGATCGAGACGCTCCCTGGTGTCTTCGAAGCCGTCGAATTCCTTTTGGATGACCAGGAGGTCTTCTCCCAGGGCTTCCGGCGTATGCACCAACCATTCTTGGAGGTGGTCGCGTTCATTCAGTTTCAGATCGCTGAAACGCCGTTCTTCAAGCTGGATGAGGTGATTGTCTGAAAGGTCTACCTTGAACATCAGCGGGTCTCCTGCGGTAGTGTGCCGGGTAGGCTGCTCTTGAATCCGGTTACCGTGGTATAACTTGCCTCAACCTAGTCGCTTTGCGCCATAGGTTCGCGGTTTAATCGACATGATCCGGGGATGGCATTCGACGGTTTGGTAGCGAGGTCGGTATACCCCAGGCAGGATTCGAACCTGCGACCCTCGGATTAGAAGTCCGATGCTCTGTCCAACTGAGCTACTGGGGCGCACCACCTTCAATATATGGGATCGGGGGTTGCTGTCAACACGAGAGTGGGGCGGCACCGGGTCGACTTTTTGCGGTAGAAAACGAGATTTCAGAAACGGCTTCCGACTGTTGAGGTATGCCGCATTGAAGCGGTCACCCGACAGTTCATCTTCACATGGGAGCCAAAATGAAACGTTTTCTACCGCTTTTCTTATTTCTCGTGACACCGGGTACGGCCTGGAGCGCTTTCGAACCGGTCTACGCCGGTGCCAGACCCGTCGGCATGGCGGGCGCCTTCGTGGCCGTCGCGGACGACGCCGAAGCTTCCTTTCTGAACCCGGGCGGTACGCCCAGGGTGGGCCGGCTTGCCCTGACGAGCTACTATACACGGCTCTTCGGCATGAAAGAACTGGCCCAGGTGGCCGTCTCCGCCGTCGCGCCGACCGCCCTCGGGCACTTCGGTCTGTTCTATCACGGGCTGGGTAGCTCGCTGTACCGGGAGAGTGTCTTCGGTCTCTCCTACGGACGTTCCATCGGCAGGCGGTTCCATGCGGGACTGGCCCTGCGCCGATTGAGCCTTTCCATTGAAAACTACGAAGGCGCTTCCGCTCTTGCGATGGATGCGGGCATCCTCCTGGATCTCCCCTATGATCTCCGTCTCGGCGCGATGGCCCATGCCGTCGGCCGCTTCTCAGAATCCGGCCCCGCCGCGGAAAGCCCCCGCATCATCCAGGCGGGATTAAGCAGGACGGGAGACCGGTTGACGGTTTCCTTCCAGCTCGACCGCCACCCACGCCATGGCTTTACCACGAGAGTGGGCCAGGAGTTTCGCCTGGCCGAGTCCGTTACGATCCGGGCCGGTCTGACCACCGATCCTTCCCTGTTCTACGTCGGCCTGGGCCTGGCGAAGGGACGGGTCGAAACGGACTACGCCCTCTCGTCCCACGCCCTGCTGGGCATCACGCACCGGTTTTCCCTTACCATGGAGTTCGGATGATATGCGTCTGTTCATTAAACCAATATGGCGCACGCTGGCCGCCGCGTCCCTTGTGGCGATGATGGGCATGCCGGAAAAACGAGCGGCCCAGGACCTCGACTACTCGATCGATGCGCTGATCGACCGGGAAGCCGCCGATATCGATCCGGAGGACATCGCGCTGCTGGTGTCGCTGCGGCGCGACCCGCTCGATATCAACCGGGTGGGCCGTACCGAGTTGGAACAGCTTCCGTGGATCACGCCCGTCCTCGCCGGCGCGATCGTGGCCTGGCGGGAAAGACACGGCCCCTTCGGCGACACCGGGGAGCTTGCACGAGTTCCGGGATTCACGGCTGCCCTGGTTTCCCGGATCAGTCCTTTCGTTCGCGCGGCAGGAGGCGGCGCGGAGGACGATCGCCGTATCGAGACCACGGGGCGCCTGCGCCTGGCGCGAAACCGCACCGACCGTCCCGACGCGCCGGGAAACGGAATCCTGGGTGTGCAGGCGGATATTGGACTGGGAAGCAGGTTTAATCTGGGAGGCCGGGGCGAACGCCGGGACCGGGGCGGAGAAACCAGGTGGCGGTCCGGATACGTGGAATTCGGCGGTTCGGCTGCTTCCCGCAGGCTGATCCTCGGATACTTTGAAATGGATTTCGGCCAGGGACTGATATGGCGCAGCCATTCGATCCGGCCCTCCACGGCCAGTCTCAGCGCGTCGGTGAAACGCCGCATCCGTGGCCTGAGGCCCGTGCGGACGACCTATGCATCCGGCGCCCGGCGCGGCATGGCCATGTGGATTGACCGACGCGGTTTCAGCCTGACGGGGATCCTTTCACGGGCCGATTCGGGTAAATGGGAACCCGGCGGCCGCCTGGGTTGGAGCCGGAACAGTGGGTTGGTCGGTATCTCGGTCCTGCAATCGGAAGGTAGCCTGCGTGTTGGTACGGACCTCGACTTCCTATACGGCGGTACGAACCTGTTCGGTGAAATGGCGATCGACGAAGAAGGTTCCCAGTCCGTTCAGGGAGGCATGGTCTGGAGCATGGAGGGCGTGGAAGGCGGGCTGACCTTTCACCGCCAGCCGGATGCCCGACTGATTGAAAAGTCGGAAAGGACATGGCAGAGCCTGCTTCTGCGCTGGAGGCCGGATCGCCGGACCACGCTTCAACTGAGCGTCGAACCCCGGTTGACCTACTTGGAACTTTACCGGCGCAGCACCATACGGTTTCGCCGCAGAATGGGGCGCGGTGTCATAGCCTCCGGAGTGTGGCGCCGTGAAACGGATGAGCGAAAGGTCACGGGATCGGCCCTGCTGGATACCTGGCGGGGACAGTTTGCCTGGCGGGTGCCGGCGCGGGTCCAGTGGCGGGCCCGCTACGAACGGCGCGGCCGGTCCGGTTTGAAGCCCGAACACGATCTGCGTCTGTACATGCGGTACCGGTCCAGGGACCGCTTCAGCCTGTCCGCGCAGTGGGAATACACCCTGGCCGGATTTCCCGCGCCGGAGGACGCGTTGGCCGGGTTTCCTGGTTCTGAGGACACGACCTCCCTGTTCAGGTCCAATCATCGTGAAAGGTGGGTTGTCCTGCTGTACGGACCGGTCGGACCGGGCGTTTCGACCCTGGTACGTTACACGCGGACCCGCCGGACCCGTTACGATCAACTCAAGGTTCCCCTCGTCGAAACACGGTGGGTTCTGCAGTTGAATGCCCGGTGGTGATGTAGACAGGAACTAGCCGTGTGTCCGAATCTGGAATGCTGTGCGAATGTTTATCAGAAATAGCTTTAAATCCAAAGCAACCTTTAGTATCCTCTAATTCGGGTATGGCAGTGCATGACCGAATTCCTCGAACTGTTGCTGGAGCTTGCGAAGTACACGAAGTATGTCAAACACCTCAAGTGGTTGTGGGAACCCAATCAGGAGGCAAGGAAAATGTCAGAAAAACAAGCCCTGACCGATGATTTAGAAGAAGAGTTCAGGCAGGTGATATCAGATATCAAGGACGCCGTGCATGAAGGGAAGACCAGATTGTTTCATGAAAGGACTACGCTAGACGAACTATTCGTAACAGGCGAAGGACCGCAAGGCAAAATCACCAGTATCCCAGACAAGTTCAAAGATCACATAGTCGTGGCATCTGACGGTAACCGGTCCTGGCTGGTCTGGAAGCAGAACTGCTCACCGTACTTTGATGACAGGCCATAGGCTGTCATCTTCGGAATAACCATGCAGGAATCCACATGAAACTGATCTGCTGGAATATCGGTCATCGAAAGGCGGCGTGGAGGTCATTGCCGGATCTGGACGTGGACGTTGTCCTGCTCCAGGAAGGCTATAAACCGCCAAAGGACGTGACTGACGGGATAGAAGTGGATCCTGCACCGTATTTCAGGAAGGACCCACAGCGTCCGGATAGCCGGGGCAAAGCACTATCCAGATGCGCTATCGTAAGAGTATCAGACAAAGTAAAGGTGGAATACCTGAATGATATAAAATCGAGTCATCCTGGCTGCCTGTCCGCGGCCGTCGTAACGCCTCTTGAAGGCAAGTTACAGGGTTGGCCGATTCACGTGGTGTCATTCTGTCCCCAGTATGAAACATACCATCCATCATCCGGTCTGAAGGGCGATGATCTGGTAGACCCATCGGTACATCGCATCATTTCGGACATCTCAATGCTTATAGGCAGGAAGGATAGTTTCCGGATGATTGCGGCTGGAGATACGACGGTAATGTACGGAGACGAAGTC
>JAPOYX010000178.1:0-35573 GCA_026706345.1 Gemmatimonadota bacterium
AAACTCGGTGTAGCCTCCGACCCCCAGTTCCCGCGTGTCACCGGCCAGATCCACCCGTATGGTTTCGGTACTGTCCAACGCATTGAATACAGTAAGCAGGAAGGTGTCCTCACCCCCGCAGGACGCGGCCAGAAAAGCCGTGGCAAGCAGGGCGGCCACCCTGCCGGTTCGCCGTTGAGCGGATACGGATCCGCCGATTTCATCCATGTCCTTACCCGAACCATCCCATCCAGGGCTTCGCACGACCACTATTGCTTCTCCCGGCGGCTCCGGTCCGTACCCCGCCAGACCGCGTACCCTGCCGAGCGGCAATACCATCCGGTCGGACTCAATCTACCCGGACAGGCCCCTGATGTCAATCGGAAGTTGCCCGGGAACCGGCAGTCCCCGGTCCCCTCGGACGTAATCTGCTTGACAGGGGCTCCTACCGTTTGTAAAATGGGGGCACTCACACGATTCCCGCCCACAGATCGGTTTTACTAGGCGGTGTTTTCATGCTGAAGTCGCGGGATTTCGCTGGCAAACACCTGCTTGCTCACGCCATCATTCTGGCTCTGTACCTGCTCGGTCCGCCGGATTCCGTCCGCGGCCAGGTGTCGAAGGACCCTGTCCCGCATGGTGGAGAGGTCGTCATCGGCAGGGTAGCCGCCGGGAACCTTACCCTTCATCCCCTGTTCAACAGCCTCGGCGTGGAGAGAGAGATCGCCGCGCTGATCTACGGCGAAGGCCTGCTGCGCGTAGATGAATCGGGCGCGCCGTCAGACGGCCTGGCCTATCTGCCCATCAAGCTTTCCGACGGCCGCGACTGGGTCTTCCGGCTGAAGCAGGGGGTTGAATTCCACGACGGAGAATTGCTGACCGCCGATGACGTGATCTTCACTTACACGCGATACAAGGCCTCCCGCGTGTACGATCCCGTCTTCCACCGGTATTTCCAGAACATCGAGCAGCTTTCCGCCCTGGATCGGCAGACGGTCCGGATCATCATGAAGTCGCCGATCGAGGCCTTTCCCAACCGGCTCGCCACGCTGCCCATACTGCCGAGGCATCAGATGGACCGGGGCCTTTTCGCCGACGCCGGCGCGCACCTGGAAACGACCCGTCCCGTCGGACTGGGGCCGTACCGGGTCGAGGCCTGGCCCATCCCCGGCACCGTGACGCTCACGGCGAATGAACGCTGGCATCGGGGCCGAGCGAACCTGGACAGGGTGGTCTATCGGTTCTACCCCACCTCCGAAGCCCTGCAGGCGGCCTTTATCATGCGGGAGGTGGATCTCATCGAAGTGGAACGCGACGGAACGCTCAAGGATCTGAAACGGGCCCGTTCCGACGCGAAGATACAGGCGATCGTACCGGGAAACCGCGCCTTTGCCGCGGTGTTCTACAATCACCGGCATCCCCTGCTTTCCCAGCCGGCCATACGCCAGGCGCTGACCCATGGCACGAACCGCCAGCGTATCCTGGAGGAGGTGCTGGTTCGCGGCGCCGGGGTGCTGGCCCACAGTCCCATCCACCCCGAGTTCGAGTTCAAAGGCAGTGGTACCGGATTCGATTACAGTCCGCGCGAGGCCCGGGACCTGCTGCGTCGCCAGGGGTGGCGGGACAGCGACGGTGACGGGTTTCTCGACCGGGAAGGGCGTTCTCTCCGGTTCGAACTGCTGTTCCCCCGGGGACAGGCGTCCACCGAGAAGACGGTGCGGGTCATCAAGCTGAACCTGAACCAGATCGGCATCCGGGTCGTACCCGTACCCGTCACCCAGAAAGAACTGGTCCAGCGGCTCGGCATCGGCAGCTACGAGGCCGCGCTGTTCGTTCAGGATTTCGAACCCACGGCGGATGACCTGTACGCCGTATTTCATTCGGAGAGCATCGGACTGGGCAATATGCTCGGATACCGCAGCCGCCAGGTCGACCGCAACATCAATTTCCTCTTCGGGCTGCCCGATCAGCAACGGGCCGGACCCGTCTACCAACAGCTCGAGATGTTGTTGATTCGGGACCAGCCCTGCATGTTCCTCTACTTCGTCGATACCCGGTACGTCGCGTACGATCCCACCTTGAAAAACCTGGGCTCCCCGGGTGCAGCGCTTCGGTCGCCCGCCGCCTGGTTCCGGACCGCGTACGCTCCTTGACGGCGCGTAATCCCATGTTTCCCAATAGTTTACGAGAAGGTTTGTGGCCAAGGCTGCTTGTATCCCATATCACCCTGGCCACCATTCCGGTCCTGATCGTCGGCCTGCTCCTGCTCGCAACGGCCCGCCGTTCGATCGAAGATACGGTAGCCGAGGGCAACCTGGAGGTCGCGCGCAGGGCAAGCAACGAGATCCGGCTCTACATCGAACAGGCGCGTCGCGTGATCGACCTGGCCGCGGACAACATGGACATGATCGACGCCACGGACACGGAGTACCAGAAACTGATCGACAACCTGGTCATCCGCCAGGATTTTATCAGTGAACTGGCCGTGCTGGACCTGGCTGGCCGGGAGTTGTTGACCACCCGTCTCGAAGGGCCGCTTGCGACCCGGGACGACCTGGAACTCCCGGCGGGCGAAGCCACCGCGATCTCCCCGGTGTTCATCTCCGGCGACGGTCTGCCCGCGGTGACGATCACCGTGCCCGTGCGGCGGCTGGACGAGCACAGGGGATACCTGACGGCACGGGTGAACCTGAAGGATATGTGGGACCTGGTGGACAACATTCAACTGGGTGAGGGGCAGGCGGAAGGATTCGGCAACGCTTATGTCGTGACCGGGAACGGACGGCTTATTGCCCATCCGGAAAGGGACCGGGTATACCGCCAGGACGATCTGTCCGCGTCTCCCGTCGGAAAGGCACTGAACGCGCAACAAAGCGGCACGCTGGTCTACACCGGTCCGCCGGGAGAAATGGTCGCCGCTTTCGCGACGGTCGAACCGCTCGGATGGAAGGTCGTCATCGAACAACCGGCCACCCGGGCCTTCGCCCGGTCGCAGGACATGATCCTGGGCATCAGCGTGCTCATGGTCATCAGCGCGGCAGTCGCCTCGCTGATCGGAATCCTCGTCGTTCGCAAGATCGTCCGGCCGATCCACGAACTGGTACGGGGCGCGCAGCTGTTCGCCCGGGGCAGGCTGACTCATACCATAGAAACGTCGGGGCATGGCGAGCTGACGACCCTGGCCCGTGAATTCAACCAGATGGCGCGGGAACTGCTGGAGAAGGAACGCCGCCTGAAACAGGCCGAGCGCCTGGCTACGCTGAGCAAGTTCGCCACCATTCTCTCCCATGAAATCCGCAACCCGCTTAACTCCATGATCATCAACCTCAGGATCCTCAAGCGGGACCTGGAAAAGCAGAACGGAGATCCCGGGAACCCGGGCGGGCACTATGAGAAGGTGATCTCGGAGATCTGGCGTATCGACAGCCTCGTCGAGAACTTCCTGACCTACGCGCGGCCGCCCGAACTGGCCCCCTTTCCCCACGACATAAACGCCGTGCTTGAGGAGGTGATCGCGACCCACCAGGGTACGGCCCGGGAACGCGGCGTAAATATAGTCGCCCGGTACCCGGATGACGAACTGATGGTCTCAGTCGACATCGACCAGATCAAGCAGGTGTTTCTGAACATCATGCTGAACGCCTTCGATGCCATGGAAGACGGCGGGACGCTGACGATCTCCACCGAGCGGGTACTGCCGCGGCTCAGCGGTGACCTGACCCTGGACAGCGTCGGAGAAAGCCCCCACGTCACCGTGAAATTCGAAGATACCGGAAGGGGTATTGATCCCGGCCGGCTGGATCGTATATTCGAGGTGTACTACACGTCCAAGTCAACCGGTACGGGACTGGGCCTGCCCATTGCCCGGCAGATCGCGGAGAAGCACGGGGGACGGATTACGGCAGAAAGCGAGCCGGGCGCGGGGACGACTTTCATCCTGTCCCTCCCGGCGCTGGAGGCAGACGCGGCCGGGCCGGTCGCCGGACAACCCTCCGAGTCTGTCGGAACGGAATAGCCGACCCTTCGGCAAAGGTAAGCAGAGGACTTTCATGGAACGCATCCTGATCGCGGAAGACGACCGCAACACCCGGGAAGGACTGGTCGAGTTGCTGTCGGACGAAGGGTATGAAGTCACCGGGGTGATCGATGGAGAGCAGGCGTACGAGACGGCCCGCAAGCGTCATTTCGACATCCTGCTCACGGACATGAAGATGCCCCGGGTGAACGGCCTGAACCTGATCAAGCGGGTGACCGGCACGTCACCGGAAACGAGTATCATCATGATGACGGCCTTCGCCACGGTGGAGACCGCTGTCAAGGCCATGCGCGACGGGGCCTTTTCCTACCTGACCAAACCGTTGAAGGTGGAGGAACTGCTCGCCACCATACAGGGCGCGCTGCAGGAGAAGCAAAACAGGCGGCGGATGGAAGCGTCGCCGGGGACTTCCTCCATCCCCGACCCGGAGATCATCGGCGAAAGCGATCAGATCAGGGGTATATTCGAACGGGTGGAAAAGGTCGCCAGGGCCAATACCACGGTGCTGCTGCTCGGCGAAAGCGGTACGGGCAAGAGCCTCATCGCCCGGGCGATACACGCGAAGAGCTATAGAAGGGACCGTCCTTTCGTGGACGTAAGCTGCGCCTCCATTCCGGAGGGGCTGCTGGAAAGCGAACTCTTCGGGACCGAGAAGGGGGCGTATACCGGTGCGCTGAACACGACGCGCAAAGGGTATTTCGAGCGGGCGGCCGGAGGTACGATATTCCTGGATGAAATCGGCGAAATCAGCGGTACCGTCCAGGTCAAGCTGTTGCGCGTGCTCCAGGAACGCCGGTTCGAAAGACTGGGCGGGACCGAACCGCTGGATATCGATGTCCGGGTGGTCGCGGCTACCAACCGGAACCTGGAGGACGCGGAAGGGCGCTACCGGCAGGAGCTCTACTACCGGCTCAACGTCATCCCCATCCTGGTGCCTCCCCTGCGCGACCACCGGGACGACATCCCGCCGCTCATCGACTATTTCATCCGGAAATACACGGAGGAGAACGGACTGGGAGACAAGTCCATTTCCGACGACGCGCTGGAGATCTGCATGGGGTATGACTGGCCCGGAAACATCAGGGAGGTGGAAAACGCCATCGAGAGCGCCGTGGTATTGAGCGACGGGGAACGCATCCTGCCCGAACATCTGCCCAACCTCGCCCACGCGCCGCCCATCGTGTCGAATCCCGGTCCCGTCCAGGGTACCCTGAAGGATTCCAGGGGACAGGCGGAGAAACTCCTCATTCAACAGGCGCTGCGGGAGTCCGGCGGCAACCGCACCAGGGCGGCGGAAGCGCTGGGCGTGACGGTCAGGACTATCCAGTACAAGATCAAGAAATACGACCTGTAGCACCGCAACCTTCCTGCAGGAAACCTTCCACGGATAGGCTGCCTCCCTCCCGGGGAGGCGCCAATCCGGCCGGTAACTCCCATGGGAAAGAAAGCCATTTCCGTATCCGTCGTGATTCCCACGCACAACCGGGAGAACCGGCTGCCGGCGGCGATCCGGTCCGTCCTGGACCAGTCGCTTCCGCCCTCGGAAATCATCGTCATCGATGACGGTTCCACGGACGCGACTCCCGGTCTCATGGGGCGCTTCCCCGAAGTACACTACATTCGGCAGGAAAACCAGGGCGTCAGCCAGGCCAGGAATCATGGCATCCGCGTGGCGAAGCACGAATGGATCGCCTTTCTCGACTCCGACGACGAATGGCTCCCACGCAAGCTGGAAAAACAGCGCGAAGCCCTGGAACGCGAGCCGCAATACCGGTTTTGCCACACTGATGAAATTTGGATCCGCGGGGGCAGGCGGGTCAATCCCATGAAAAAACACGCCAAGTACGGGGGCTATATCTTCAATCGGTGTCTGCCCCTGTGTGTCATTTCCCCTTCTTCCGCGCTGATACACCGTGCCCTGTTCGACCGCTACGGCACGTTTGATCCGGAACTGCCGGTATGCGAAGACTACGACCTGTGGCTGCGCATCTGCGCGCGGGAACCCGTGCTCTACGTCGACGAACCCCTCTTGTTGAAGTTCGGCGGCCACGAAGACCAGTTGTCCCACGCCTACTGGGGCATGGATCGGTTCCGCATACGCGCGCTGGAGAACCTGATCCGGAGCGGCGTGCTGGACGGCGAGGCGTTGGCCGGCGCACTGGACACTCTTTGCCGTAAAATCGATATATATGCCAACGGTGCGGAGAAGCGGCGCAGATTCGAAGAGGCGAGCAGCTACAGGGAGAAAAAGCGGTATTTCGAAGAAAGATTTGCCGCGATGCCGGGCGACTGATCCTATGCAAAATCTTTCATAGCGTGCTGAAGGGGTTTTCCGGCTTCAGGCCTGCGACGTAGCGGTTCAGTCCCCTGAATACGTCAAAGTTGCCCCTCGTCGGACGAATACTTCGCTCCCGGACGTTTTCGGCATGTTATTTGCATCCTCGTAAGAACGGGTAATTATATCTGGACTGAGTTGGTTCGTGGAGTCGTATCCGCAGGACTTGTTTCGCCCCTGAAATCGGGACGCATGATGAAACGCATCGTATTTCTGTTGGTCCTTTTTCTCGGCATGGCGCCGTTTCCCGCCCATGCGGTTACGTCCGGCAAAGTCACCGGATTCGTCCGGGACGCGGCCACACGGGACCCGCTGGCCGGGGTCACCATTCGCATGGAAGGAACCGAACTACAGGCCATTTCCGGCTTGAACGGTGAGTACTTCATTCTCAACGTTCCCGTGGGCACCTACCGGATCGAAGTCCAGATGATCGGTTATCTGCCCGTCCGAACGCAGGCGTTGACCGTCAACAGCGACCGTTCCACGCGGATCGATTTCGAACTGGAAACGACCATATTCGACCTGGCCGAACCGGTGACGATCACTGCGTCGAGAACTTCGACCCGGTCGGATCTGACCGCTTCGAGCGAATTGATCGTTCCCCGGGAAATCGAGTCCCTGCCCGTAACGGATCTGTCGGACCTGATCTTTCTCCAGAACGGAGTGGTCCGGGATGCCGAAGGCGATTTGCACGTTCGCGGCGGCCGGGGGAACGAAATCTCGTACTATGTGGACGGCACATCGCTGGAGGACCCCTTGCTGGGTGGCATGGGCACGCATATCCAGTTGGATTCGGTCGCGGAACTGGTCATCAACCGGGGCGGCTTCAACGCGCAGTACGGGGAGGCCATGTCGGGTGTCGTCAACATCGTGACCCGCGAAGGAAGCGGTCCCCTGTCCGGGACCCTGCGTGGCGCGACCACCCTTCAGTCCCAGTACGACCTGGAAGCGGGCGGCTACGACGGAGCGTCACCGGGAAGGGGAGGCCGCCTGGAAGGAACGCTGGGCGGGGCGCTGCCCCGGCTCGGGGACCGAGGCGGCTATTTCCTGTCGGGCCAGGTGTTGAGCGACGGGCATCATATCCCCCACAACAGCCGTTCGCTGGCCACGGTGGCGGGGAACCTGGTGTTCAAACCCTATCCCCTCCTGAAGCTGAAGATCAGCGGGCACTACTTCAGCCAGCGCCATCTTCAGTATGACCATCGCAATCAGAATGGGCTTTCCTACGATTTCAACCCGGACGGACTTCCGGAAAGACAGGCCCGAAGCCACGCGCTCAACCTGTCCGTCAGCCAGAACATCAGCCCGGGTTTTTTCTATACCGCCCGGTTTTACAGGTATTCCACCAACAGCACCTTGTTTCCCACCATGCTGACGGACAGGTATTGGACGCAGTGGCCGGGCTACTCGGAGGACGATCGCGGCGATTACAACGGATCGATCTACGAATCCACCCAGTTGCCTTCCGATCGATTCCAGGGACTGCCGTTCACTGAAGGCGGCGACTTCTTCCCGCTGTACCGGGATACCCGGGCCACCTATTACGGCGCCAGGGCGGACCTGAGCGGACAGGTTACCTACTGGAACCAGATCCGGGCAGGCGCCGAAGCGCAGTGGTACCGGCTGGACTGGGACGAGAGGTCGTTTCTGCAGGCCGCGCCGCGGGGCCAGAGGTATTCCGTCAATCCCGTGGAAGGCGCCCTTTACTTTCAGAACAGGCTGGAGTTGAGCCGGTTGATCGTGGACGCCGGACTCCGGGTGGACTACCTGGACACGAGCCAGCGGTTTTTCGTCGATCTTCCGTCGGGCCAGGCCGAGCAACGGGACAACTCGACCAAGATACGGCTGAGTCCGCGCCTGGGCGTTTCCCACTCCTTCACGCCCAGAAGCCTTGTCCGGTTCAACTACGGCTACTTCTACCAGCCCCCGGAGTTCCGGCTTGTCTACACGAACCTGCGGCGCGACTTCAGCGGCGATTCCCCGCGTCTGGGAAACCCCGACCTGGCGCCCCAGAAAACGGTGGCCTATGAATTCGGACTCGAGCATATGCTGCCCGGAGACGTCCGAATCGGGCTCACGGCATCCTACAAAACCATTTCGAACCTTACATCGACGGCGCAGGTCCAGTACCCCGGCGGCATGTACTATATTTTCAACAACGCGGATTTCGGCACCGTGCGCAGCGTCGAGTTCATTCTGAAGCGGAACGTGTCGCGCATGCTTTCAGGATCCCTGAACTACACCTATTCCAACGCGCGGGGAAGCGCCTCCTCTCCCCAGGAACACGCGGAACAGGCCAACCCTTCAGAAAGAGGCTATTTCCCCCTCGCTTTCGACCAGCGGCACACGGTAAAGGCGGTGGTGAACCTGCTGGCGCCCGATAACGTGCAGCAACGGTTGGCGGGCATACCGCTTCGCGGATGGGGGTTATCCCTCGTGGGCTATTACGGCAGCGGCTTGCCCTACACGCCGACCAACACCCTGCGGGAACAGACGGCAACCGCACCCAACCAGGCGCGGCTGCCCGCTTTCGTCAATATCGACCTGCGTCTCAGAAAGCGTATGAAGGCCGGCAGGTTCACCTACACGCTGTTTTCAGAAGTCCGGAACGTGTTCGACCGGCGGAACGTCGTGAGCGTCTATGCCAATACGGGCCGTCCGGGGGACGACGGCTATACCCTGGAGTCCCTCACAGGCCGGTCGCAGGAGTTCATTCGTCTGAGGCGGCTGTTGAGCCTGGACCCCCAGCATTACGCCCCGCCCCGCGAAATCCGCCTCGGTTTCGAAATCGGCTTCTGAGTGGAAGAGACGTTGGAGTGGTTTCGCCCTCCTGAAGCGTTTTCGCACTTTAGAGTTTCGCACTTTCGAGCGTTTTCGCGCTCCTAAAGCGGTTTCGCCCGCTGTACCAGTTGCAGCGGCGCGCCTTCCGGGTCGCGGAAGAAGAGCAGGATGTTCTCACCCGACCGAGCGGGCGGACCTTCCAGTTTCACCCCCTTCGCTTCCAGTTCGGCGACGGCTTCCTCCATGTCATCCACGTTGAAGGCGACATGCACGTGGGCGGCGCGGATGTCGCCGAGTTGCGTGTCGTCTCCTTCAGGCATGGAGATGATCTCAATGAAACAGGTGCCGGCGGGATCCCGGATAAAGTAGAAATTCGCATCGCTTCCGGGGTTGTTGAACTTGAGTGCGATTTCGAAGCCCAGTACGTCGCAATACCACTGCGCCGCGGCGTCCGTGTCGCGGTAGGCCACTGCTACGTGCTCCAGCGAATGGATCTTTACCAAGGCAATGCTCCTTCCTGTTCAGGAATGATTTGCAATCTGCCGTAATCTCAGGGTACCCGACCACGGGTCGATTGCGACGGGACTCAACACGATTTCTTCGCCCGGCGAAGGACTTCCCTCCACCTTGACCGCCATCCGCGACCCGAATTCCGGGAATTCGACGAGCACGTTCCGTTCGCGCGCTTCGAGGACGATCGCCCTGATGTGAACGTCTTTCTGCTGCTCCAGGTGCTTCAGGAGCCAGTACCACTCCCGCCGGGCCTGGATTTTCGGCAGTATCCTGCTGCGCTCCAGCGCGGACAGTTCATCCATCATGTCGTCGGCGTCGTAGACCGGGGGATCGTTCGAAAGAGCGGTCCGCAACTGCCGCTGCAGGACCAGGTCGGCGTGGCGGCGTATGGGAGACGTGATCTGGCAGTAGGTGTCTACGCCGAGCGTGGCGTGCGGACTGGACTTCAGGCTCAGTTCCAGGGGCTTCATTCTTCTCAGGACCTTGAAGCGCCAGACCGCGTCGTGGGTCGACTGTTCCAGGTCACCCAGATCGGACTCGGCCTGCGTGCGGTAGATCGCGGGGATTCCGCGCGCGTTCAGATAGGCCGCCGCGGTCCGGTTGGCGAGGATCATCAGTTCCGATACGATGTGCTCGGATCGCGTGGACGTGTCCCGGAGCTTGATCCGGATCTGTTTCCGGTCGTCGACCTTGATCGAGACCACGCTGCGTTCCAGTTCGACCGCGCCCTGGTCGATGCGCCGCTGATAGAAGAAATCCACGGCCTGGTTGAGGATCTGCAGCACCTCGGCGTTGGGCTGTTCGACCGTTCCCAGCAGACGGTTCGCTTCGTCGTAGGACAGCCGGGCCCGGTTGACGATCACGGAAGGCACGATCCGGGTTTCAGCCAGTTCGAAGTCGGCGGACAGCGAGAAAAAGAAACTTATGGCACATCGACTTTCACCCTCGAGCAACGCGCAGTGATCCTGGGACAGCGTAGATGGCAGCATGGGGACGTGGCGGTCCGGCAGATAAAGGGACGACATCCTTCCCCGGGCCGCCAGATCCAGAACCGAATCCCTGGGTATGAGGCCCGCCACGTCGGTGATATGCACGCCGATCCGGTAGCCGTCCCCGGTCCGTTCCGCGGAAAGGGCGTCGTCGATATCCTGCGTGGACGCATCGTCTATCGACAGGACCGGCAATCCGGTCAGGTCCTCCCGCCCTTCTTCCGATGGATGGAGGGATGCCGCAGATTCGAGCACATCGTCCGTGAAATCGGTGGGTATTTCGTAACGCAGGAGGTCGAGGTTTTCGTCTTCGTCCCAGATGCCCTTGCGTACCATGACTGAGAAGGCAGACCGTTGCGGGTCGCTTCCCGACAGCGTGGGCATTTCCTTCAGCAGGCCGCGCACCTGGTCGATCCCGGCGTATTCGTCGCCCTGAATGACGTATTGCTGGAGGTGCGAGAACCACCGTTTCTGGCGGCTCGTCAGGGACTCGGGGTCCTGACCCTGACGCGTGTCGTCCGATAACCAGCGGTCGAAGGCTTCCCGCTCGGATTCCACCGCCCGCTGGCGCGCCTGTTTATCGACGATGTATCTGACCTGTTCCGACGTGCGGGACATGAATCCATTGTCCCGTTCGGAGAAATACAGGCACCGGCGGCTCAGATGCAGTCGCATGGCCGCCCGTTGCTCCGGTGAGCCGGGCTGGCCCCAGTACAGTTCGCCGATGTCTTCCGAGGTATAGACGCCGGGATCGTCCTTCAGGACCTCCCATACTTCCTCTAGGTCGAAGGCCCCGGCCTGTTCCTCGATTTTCCGGCGGACTTCCAGCATTTCGGACAGGTCGCGCACCCGGATATCGGTATACTGTACGATCGGATCCGTCGAGATGTCCATGACCCGGTTGGCGGAGGTCGCCACCTTGAATTTCTTCCGGGAAACCGCCTGCAGCATGCCGATTTGCGTATCCCCGCGATGACGGAAGATGATCAGTTCGCCAGTATGCACCAGATGCTCTTTTCCAGAGGGATGGTTCCGCGTTAACTTGCGGGGATTCGATCAAGATATCCTGTGTCCGGACCGGGTCGAAGTCAAGGGAATTCACCCGACAAAAGGCATGTGGGTTGACTTCGCTCCGGCGATGGGATATCATGCGGTAGGCTGAGTCACGACAGGCGGTTTTAAGGACGATTCGAAAGGGACGGAAATGATTTTCGAACAGGTAGAGAACGGAGGCGACAGGAACTTCGGTTACCTGGTGGCAGACGATAGAACCCGAAAGGCCGCGGCGGTCGATCCCTCGTACCGGCCAGAATACTACATTCAGCGCGCGGGTGAGCTGGACGTGGAACTGGCCTGCGTCATCTGCACCCATTCCCACCACGACCACGTGAACGGCAACGACCATCTCATCGAAGCACTAGGCATCGACGTGGTGATGTATCGGGACGCGGAGTATTTCTACGATATCGAAGTGACGGACGGAGAGCTATTCAAACTGGGCGAACTCGATCTGACCGTGATCCACACCCCCGGCCACTGCGAGGACGGCATGTGCCTTCTGGTGGAAGACCGGCTGATCACCGGGGACACGCTTTTCGTGGGCAAGGTGGGCGGTACCGCCACCGAAGAAGAGGCGAGGAAGGAATACGACAGCCTGCGGCGCCTGATGGCACTGGACGACGACATCGGCGTCTTTCCGGGCCATGACTTCGGGGTGAAGCCTTCGTCGACCATCGGTTTCGAAAGATCGAACAACCCCTTCATACTGCAGCCCACGTTCGAGGATTTCCTGCACCTGAAGGAAAACTGGCTCGCCTACAAGATGAAGCACAACATCCCCTAGGCCGCCGTGGCGGAATACGATGGCCGCATGGGATTTGATTACGTCGCGCCCGATGAAGCGCAACATCTCCCAGGCCGCCGTGTGATCGAACTCATCCGGAGCGCTCCAGCCCCGATGCGACCTTCCGCACGGCGCCGGCCATGTCGTCGATATCCGCACCGGTGTAACGCTCGTTGAATGACAACAGCACGAGTTGCTCGAGCAGCTCACGGGTTCGCGGGCACAGTTCGTCCGCGCGCTCGAAGGTCCGTTCCGTATACGGGCTGAAAAAGGGGAAACGGGAGTCCCCGTAGGTCCGGTGTTCCGCCAGTGCCGCCGAACACTGATAAATCGGTTCGCCGATATAGCCGGCGCTCGCGCCGATGCCCTCGGCGTTCAGCGCGCGGGCAAAACCTTCGGCCGGGTACCCCGTAACCCGCATGGGATACGTCCAGTAGCTGTGCCTGGTGTCCGGCGTTACCGGCGCCGGGGCGACGCCCTCGATGTGCGCTATGCCTTCGGTCAACCGGTTGCCGAGCCGGTTTCTCGATTCGACGACCCCGGCGAGTTTCTCCAGCTGGGCCAGTCCCACCGCGGAATGGAGCTCCGTGATGCGGTAGTTCATCCCCAGCGGTCCGTACATGCGCGATCCCTGCCGATCGCGGTCGTAGTTCTTGTCCGCGAACATCCGCATGCGGCGTCCCAGGGCGTCGTCGTTCGTGATGGTCATGCCCCCGTCCCCGGTGGTCATGTGTTTCGACTGCTGGAAACTGAAGCATCCCACGTCTCCCCAGGTCCCGAGCAGCCGTCCCCGGTAAGGCGTCAGGTGGGCCTGGCAGCAGTCCTCGATGAGGGCTATTCCCCTCCGCCTCGAAATCTCCGTCAGCGCCTCCATGCGGCAGGCGTTGCCGAAGAGGTGTATGGCGATGACCGCCCGCGTCCTCGGCGTGATCAGCTTTTCGACGTCATCCGGATCCACGGTCAGGGTCTCCGGATCCATGTCCGCGAAAACCGGCACGGCGTTCTGGTACAGGATCGGGATGATCGTACCCAGGTCGGTGATCGCGCTCGTGATGATTTCGTCCCCGGGTTCCGGGTTTACCGCGCCGATGGCGACATGCAGGGCCGCCGTTCCCGAGGTGGAACCCACGGCGTGCTTCGCACCGTAGGTTCCGGCGAAGCGGTTTTCGAAGAGGGGGGTGAGTTCGCCGCCCCATCGGAAGAGGTTCTGGGAACGCAGCGCCCTGGTGACGAGCCGTATTTCTTCCTCGCCGAAGGGGGTCCTGGCGGGGAAGGGACGGGATTCCGTGTCCCTGTAAGGTGCTCCGCCGTGGAGGGCCAGCATGAAGTGCTCCGTGGTTTTCGCACGCCCCGGTACCGGCAGGCCCGCTCATCTCGTGTTCGGCGGTTCCCGGTCCATCCCGGCACGAAGGCCTACAGGTCCACCCGGTACCGGCACTTCCACTTCGTGTCCCACCGGTAAAGCGGATCGCTCGGGGGAATAGGGACGGTCTCGATCAGCGTGGAACCGATGATCTCGCAGGTCTTTCTGGACGCCGTATTCTCCGGGTTGCAGGTGATCCAGAGCGGGTTGATCCCGTGTGCCCGGGCGAGCGGCAGGATGAGCAGGCAACTGCGGGCGGCTAGCCGCCGGCCGCGAAACGGCGGATCCACGGAGTAGCCGACGTGTCCCGCGTACATCTCGATATGCTCCGTGTGGCCGATACGCAGAGAAAGCCTTCCCATCACGGAGGCCGGACGGTCCATGCTGTCCGGGCAGTCCAGGCCGTCCATCCGCACCATATCGAAGATATACTCGGGAACGATGCCCTGCCGCGCGTCGCCCGGCAGCGTCCTGCGAAGCAGCAACCGCAGATCGCCATCCGCGAGCACGCCCGGATCGCGAAATTGAAACGGGTCGTCCTCGACCTTGAATCGGCTTCTGAGACTGGCAAACAGCAGACTGATGTTTTTCATCGAGAACGGTGGACATCCCGCGCGGCTTTGCGCGAAAGGCTGATGGTCCACGCCCCCATTGCCCCGTCAGTATCGATAGTGATCGGGTTTGTAGGGCCCTTCGATGGGAACACCGATATAATCCGCCTGGTTCCGGAACAGCCGGGTCAGCTTCACGCCCAGCTTGTGCAGGTGCAGCCTGGCCACCTCCTCGTCCAGGTGTTTCGGCAGGGTCGTAACCCCGGTCTCGTGATCATGGAGCCGCAGGTCGATTTGCGCGATCACCTGGTTGGTAAAGGAACTGGACATGACGAATGAGGGGTGGCCCGTGGCGCATCCCAGGTTGACCAGCCTTCCCTCGGCGAGCAGGTAGATGGCGTGGCCGTCGGGAAAGAGGTACTTGTCCACCTGGGGCTTGATGTTCTGCTTCACGATGCCGGGGTATTCGTTCAGCGCGTCCACCTGGATCTCGTTGTCGAAATGGCCGATGTTGCAGACGATGGCCTGGTCCGGCATGCGTTCCATGTGTTCGATGCGGAGGATGTCCCGGTTTCCGGTCGTGGTAACGAAGATCTGGCCCTGGTCCAGCACGTCTTCGACCGTGGTCACCTCATAGCCTTCCATCGCGGCCTGGAGCGCGCAGATGGGATCGATCTCCGTAATCACCACGCGGGCGCCGAAGCCCCGCATCGACTGGGCGCAGCCCTTGCCCACGTCGCCGTATCCGCAGACGACGACCGTCTTCCCGGCGACCATGACGTCCAGGGCGCGCTTGAGGCCGTCCGCGAGCGATTCGCGGCAGCCGTACAGGTTGTCGAACTTGGACTTGGTCACCGAGTCGTTGACGTTGATGGCCGGGAACAGGAGCTTGCCGTCCTGCATCATCTGGTAGAGTCTATGGACGCCGGTGGTCGTCTCTTCGGAAACGCCGCGTATCTCGGCGCTCATTTCATGCCAGAACCGCGGGTTTCTGTCCAGTTGCCGCCTGAGCACTTCGTTGATGATCTGAAGTTCCCGGTTGTCGGTGGGTTCGTCCAGGATCGAGGGGTCGTCTTCGGCTTCCACGCCCCGGTGAATGAGGAGCGTGGCGTCCCCGCCGTCGTCCACGATCTGCGTGGGGCCGGTTTCGCCGGGAAAGGTCAGCGCCTGCAGCGTGCAGTCCCAGTACTCTTCCAGGCTTTCCCCCTTCCAGGCGAAGACGGGAACACCGTCGTCCGCGATGGCGGCCGCCGCGTGGTCCTGGGTGGAGAAGATGTTGCAGGAAGCCCACCGCACCTCGGCGCCCAGGGCCTTGAGCGTCTGGATGAGCACGGCGGTCTGGATCGTCATGTGGAGGGATCCCATGATGCGCGTGCCCTTGAGGGGCTGTTCGCGGCCGTACTTCTCGCGGACGGCCATCAGTCCGGGCATTTCCTGCTCGGCGATGGCGATTTCGCGGTGACCCAGTTCCGCCTCGGACAGGTCGGCCACTTTGTAAGGCAGGCTGGAATAGTCGGGCAACTCTATGGTGGTCGGCACTTCCTGCGCCATGTAAGGACTCCTTGGGGCTGTTTTGTCGGTCCGCGGGTACGTGGTGTCGCACAAACAATCGCTCCCTATTATATGGTGCAGCCGCCTTGAACGCAACAACCACGTTGCCTGTCGCCCGCCCCGTTCGGATGATTCCCGCGGCCGGTCGTGGCCGCGTCTCGGACGGCGCTTCGCAGAAATCGCTTGATCACCCTGATCCGGATTCTTATAGTCTTTCCCAACCACTAGCCATGCGGCGCATGCGCCACCGTAAGATCCCGGACGCGGAAGGACTCATGATCGACCAGGCTTTGCTGGACATACTGGCCTGCCCGGAAACAAAGGAAGAGGTCAGCCTTGCGCCGGATTCCGTCGTGGAAAACGTCAATGGCATGATCCGGGCCGGTACACTAGTCAACCGGGGCGGCGAAAAGGTGACGGAACCCATCGACGGCGGCCTGGTACGGGCCGACGGCAAGTACCTGTATCCCATCAGGGAAGAGATCCCGATCATGTTGATCGACGAAGCGATACCGCTCTCCGCCGGGGTCGATTCGTCCTGAGCGCCGATGCGATCGCTCTTGTCGTCGAGGCCGATACATACTGAACGCCGACCGGCGGCACCGAGCCGGCCAACTCCCACTCTCATCCGTACAAGCGAACCCGCATGTCCCAAGTTTCAGACCCCTACGCGCTGCTTCCCGAACATGTAAGAAAACCGCCCGCCGACCGCTGGTCGACGATCAAGCAGCTGGGGCCGGGCCTGCTGTTGACCGGTTCCATCGTGGGTTCCGGCGAGCTCATCGCCACCACGCGCCTCGGGGCCGAGGTCGGTTTCGTCGTGCTCTGGTTGATTCTCCTGAGCTGCGCGGTCAAGGTGCCGGTGCAAAGCGAACTCGGCCGGCACGCCATCGCCACGGGCCAAACCACCTTCGTGGCCTTCAACCAGGTGCCAGGACCGCGGTTCCGGGTAACCTGGCTCGTGTGGGCGAGCCTGCTGCTCCTGCTCTGGAGCACCATGCAGGTGGGCGGCATTTTTGGAACGATGAGCCTGTCGCTGGACCTGATCTTCCCGGTCTTCGGGAACACTTCGTGGCTGATCATACTCACGCTGGTCGGCATGGGGCTCGGCCTCGTGGGGCAGTACATGACGCTGGAACGGATTACCACCATCCTGGTGGCCCTGTTCACCTTCACCACGCTGGCCAGTGCGCTACTCCTGTTCTGGACTCCCTACGCAGTTTCTCCCCAGGCACTCCTGAACGGGTTGCGGTTCGCCCTCCCGCCGGACGGCGCCGTGACGGCTTTTGCCGTCTTCGGCATCACCGGCGTGGGCGCTTCCGAACTGTTGCTTTACCCATACTGGTGCGTGGAAAAAGGTTACGCCCGGGCGGCGGGACCCCGAGATGACAGCGCGGCCTGGCGTGAACGCGCCCTGGGATGGATCAGCGTGATGAAAAAGGACGTATGGCTGTGCATGGTCATCTACACGCTGGCGACGCTCGCCTTCTTCTTCCTGGGCGCGTCCGTGCTCCATGCCCAGGGACTCGTGCCGGAGGGGTTCGGCACCGTGCAGATCCTTTCCGGCATGTACACCGAAACGCTGGGCAACTGGGCGTTCTACCTGTTCGGCGTGGGCGCCTTCGTGGTCCTTTTTTCTACATACTTCGTGACCATCGTGGGCCAGTCGCGCATGCTGGCGGACGCCCTTTCGGTACTCGGTTTCATCACCTACGCGCGGCCCAACGACAGACAGCGCGTCGTGCGGGTGATCGGCGTCCTGCTGCCCCTGGTATACCTCGTCCTCTACGTCCTGTGGTCCGCACCGGTCACGATGGTGATCATCGGTGGACTGATGCAGACGATCCTGCTGCCGGCCATCGGATGGGCGGCGCTCTACTTCAGCCGGACCACGGCAAGGGCAGCGGGCGTCCCGCCGTCCAGGCCCCTGCTGGCCGCGCTGACGGCCGCCACCATCGTGATGGCCGCTTTCGCCGTGTACGCCGTTTGGGTAAGGTTCTAGCGCGGTCGGACTGAAGTCCGGTCCGGCCGGGTTCAGCCCGGTCATGGCCACGGACTGGGGGGCGTCGGGCAGGAACCGATCAGGCCAGGCCGGAATCCCGGTCGCGGGCGCGGCTGGACGTATCCCGCGACCGGGGCGGTCCGTATCCTCCTCCGCCGGCGGAGAGGGCGACGATGCGGTCTCCGGGCAGAATCGGCACCTCGGTTTCCTTGGACTTGAGCATCCTCTCCCTGCCGTTGGATACCACCATGTAGCGGTGCGGCAGGCCCGATTCGCCGCCGAACAGTCCGAAGGGCGGATTGACCACGCCGTCTCCAGCCATGTTCAGCTTCGCCGGCTCGTCCCCCTCGTAAACCATCTCGAAGACCGCGCCCAGTCCGCCTCGCCACGTGCCGTCCCCGCCTGACCCGGGCCGCAGGTCGTTCCGGACGATCTTGAAGGGGAAGCGCTCTTCGGTGATCTCCACGCTGGGACTCCGGATCGCCCCGGCCACGTTGACCTCGCCCACGCAGGACCAGCCGTCGTAACCCCGGGATGCCCCGCCGCCGCCCCGGCCGAAGAAAAAGTGCCATATGAATCGGTTGCCCGTGCGCGGATTGCTTCCGGTGATCGCGAAACGAAGCCGGCGGGAGAATCCCGCGTTCACGGCATCCGGCGCCACCGGGGCCAGCGCCTTGAACACCGCCTCCACGATCTCTTCCCCGCAGTGGTTGGTACTCATGCAGACCGGCGCTGGGGGGTTCGGGTTCACGATCAGGCCCCGGGGCGCGATCACCTTCACCGGCCGCATGGAGCCCTCGTTCTTGGGCACGTCGGACGGCGCCATGTACATGATGGCGACGTGGGCGAGGGAACGGGTATTGGCATAGGCGCTGTTGATGAAGCCCGTGACCTGGGGACTCGAATCGCTCAGGTCGATGGTCATGGTGTCGTCCTGTACGGTGACCTTTGCGCGGATGGGGATCGCCTCGGCATCGAAACCGTCGTCGTCGAGCAGTGTTTCCCCTCGATACACGCCGTCCGGCCAGCCCTCGATGAGTTGCCGGATGCGCCGTTCCGCGCTGTCCAGGATGGCTTCCACGGAGGTCATCAGGCCGTCTGCGCCGTAATCGTCGAGGAGCACCTGCAGGCGGCGGGCGGCGATCTGCACCGATCCGATCTGGGCATGCAGGTCGCCGGAGAAGTTCTCCGCGTGACGCACGTTGACCGCCAGCATGTGCAGCAGGTCTTCCCGCGGCCGCCCGGATTCATACAGCCTGACGGGCGGAATCCGCAGGCCCTCGTGGTACAGTTCGCTGGCCGAGGGATTGTAACCGCCGTGGGTTCCCCCGCCGATGTCGCTGTGATGAGCCCGGTTTACCGCGAAAAACAGCAGGGTCCCGTTGCGGAAGACGGGGTAGATCGCCGTGATGTCCGGAAGGTGGCTTCCGCCGAAGTAGGGGTCGTTCAGGATGAACAGATCACCCTCGTTGATGTCGTCTCCGAAGTATTCGCATACCGCTTCGACGGACGGGGGCAGGGCGCTGATGTGCACGGGAATACCCTCTCCCTGCGCCACCAGTTGTCCTCTCGCGTCGAGGATCGCGGTGGAGAAATCCCGGCTGGAATTCAGGATCTGCGACATGGAGGTGCGGATCATGACGTCCGCCATCTCGCGGGCGATCGACTCCAGACGGTGCGCCACCACCGAGTGCGTAATTGGATCCGACCTGACCGATGCCGCATCCGGCGTGGCGGACGACACGATCAGTACCAGGCCGCCGTGGGAGTCAACCTCGAGGCGGTCGCCCTCTTCCACGAGTACGGTCGTGAAGTCGGATTCGACGATGGCCGGGCCGTCGATCACGGTACCCGGCGCCAGCGCATCGGCGGCGAAAACGTCGGCCTCGGTCCAGGTACCCGTGTAAATGCGGCGTGTGCCTTTGCGGGCATCCGCGGTCGAACCGGTCTCCTCTTTCTCCGGCAGGGTAACGGACGGTAACTTCCCCGTTACCGTGGCGCGCAGCGTGACCAGGCGGATCTCCTGGTCGAGCTGGTGGTAGGAATAGAGGGTCCGGTACCGGTCGTGAAACAGGGCCGCCCAGGACCGGCGAATAGCCCCGTCGTCCTGGGACAGATCCGGGATGTTCACGTTCACTTCGTAAATCTGGTCGAGGTACCGCATGTCGGCCGTGAACCGGATGGAGATATCTTCGTCCCTCAGCTCCTGTTTCCTCAGTTGTGCGATGCCCTGGTCCGCCATGTGGTCCGTCAGCCGTCTTACTTCGTCGAGGTCGACGACATCCAGACTGGCCGTGAACGACTGGGCGAAATCGTACCTGAGGTCGGAAGCCAGCATGCCGTACGCCGACAGCACCGGAGCCGCCGAAGGAAGGTAGACCCTGCCGATGCCCGTCTTGCGGGCGACTTTGCCCACGTGGAGCCCCGCCGCGCCGCCGAAGGCGAGCAGGGAGAAGTTGCGGGGATCTCCGCCGCGCCGCACGGTCAGCAGCCGTATGCCCTCGGCCATGGCCGTGGTCACGACGTCAAGCACGCCAAGCGCGGCTTCCTCCAGACTTAGGCCCAGGGGTTCCGCAACGTATGTCTCCATGGCCTCTTCGGACAGATCCGGGTACAAGGGCGTCCTTCCGCCCAGGAAATTCTTCGAATCGAGATACCCGAGGACCAGGTTGGCGTCAGTAACCGTGGGCTGATCGCCGCCCCGTCCGTAACAGGCCGGTCCCGGGTCGGCGCCCGCGCTCCGGGGGCCGACGTGGAGGGTTCCCCCGTCATCCACCCGCGCGATGCTGCCACCGCCCGCCCCCAGCGTGTGGAGATCGATCATCGGCACGGCGATCTTCCATCCCCCTTCGTAATGTTCCCCGGAAATCTGCGGATCGCCGGCTTCGATCACCGAGATGTCCGTACTTGTCCCGCCCATGTCGAATCCGATGAGATCGGTCTCGCCGATCAGGCGGCCGTAGGCCACGGCTCCGCTGACGCCTCCGGCCGGGCCGGAGAGAATGGCCTGAACGGCCTGCTGCGCCGCGACGTCCAGGGGAGTCACCCCTCCGTTGGACGTCATGGTCAGTACATCACGCTCTAGGCCCAGGCGCGAGGTCTCCTCCTGCATCCGCCTGAGATACCGGGCGTAGACCGGTCCTACGTAGGCGTTGACGGCCGTGGTGCTCAGGCGGTCGTATTCCTTGATCTGAGGCAGGATCTCCGAGGAGAGCGAGAGGTACAGATCGGGATAGCGGCGGCGGATGCGTTCACCCACCAGCCGTTCATGCGCCGGGTTGAGGTAGGAGAAAATGAGACAGACCGCCACCGATTCCACGCCGGCCCGCACGAGTTCGTCCAGAATCTCGTCGAGTGCTCCGGAATCCACGGGCGCCTCGACGGCGCTGTCGGCGCGGATACGTTCTTTGAGCGTGCGCCGCAGCGGCCGGGGAACCAGCGGTTCGACGGGCGTCATCCGGAGATTGTACCGGTCTTCTTTCAGGCCTTCCCGCAGCGCCAGCAGGTCCCGGAAGCCCTCGGTGGTGATCAGGCCGACCCGGGCGCCCTTGCGTTCCAGGAGCGTGTTGGTGGCGACGGTGGTGCCATGGATGAACAGGCGGGTTCGGGACAGCAGCTCGGCGGCGGGAAGACCATAGGCCGCCCCGATGTCCCGGAGTCCGTTCATCACAGCATCGGAAGGTGCGTGGGGGGTCGACGCCGTCTTGAAGTAACGGGGCGCGGAATCGCCTTCCGCCACCACGAAATCCGTGAACGTTCCACCGACGTCTATGCCGATGGAGAAGGACATTGGAGCGGCGTCCCTGGACGGGTGGTTGTTCATCGTGGATCTCCGGACCGGTCCATGTTGACGAAGAGCGACCGGCGGCCTATACTATTACCAGCCAGCCAGCCAGCCAGCCAGCAGGCAGGCACGCGGGCACAGGACTGCCCGCGTTCGTGATCTGAGACTATCTCGCCTGTTCAATCAAAGATACATTCCGTTGAATCCATGAATCCAGACCGCATTTTCGAAAAAAACACCCATTGGATCAAGAGAAAACTGAGCGCCGACCCCGGCTACCTCGAGCGGCTGTCGGGGCCGCAGCGGCCCGGCATACTCTATATCGGATGTTCGGACAGCCGGGTGATGCCCGAGGCCTTCATGGGGGCCGGACCGGGTGAGGTTTTCGTACACCGCAACGTGGGCAACCTGATATCTTCCGCTGACCCGAATACCCGGTCCGCCGTCATCTACGGCGTCGAGCATTTGAAAGTCGGGCATATCGTGGTATGCGGACACTACGACTGCGGGGCCGCCAAGGCGGTGCTGGGGTCGGACGACCTCGGCCCGCTCGAGCCCTGGCTGCAGAACCTGAGAACGGTCCGGCAACGCCACGAAACCGAACTGGAATCCATCCCGGATCAAACGGACCGGTGCGACCGCATGGTCGAGTTCAATGTCCACGCCCAGTGCGCGAACATCCTGGCGTTTCCGGAAGCACGGAAGTCGATAGAAGAGACCGGACTGCAAGTGCACGGCTGGGTTTTCGACCTGCGCAGCGGCCTGATTAAAGACCTGGCCGTCTCATCGCGTCGTGGATGAGCAGACCCTGCCGGCGGCCTGTCGACCGAATCACGCGGCCTGAATCCCCGTGTTTGACACCGGTCAGGCGGCCCCCGTCTGCTTCCGCAACACCCTGCCGGCCAGCGCGCCGGTGTGTTCGCCCTTCTCCACGGCGACAGAGCCGTTGACCAGGACGCAGTCGATGCCCTGTGCGTACTGATGGGGATTCATGAAGTCCGCCCGGTCGATGACGGTCTCGGGATCAAATACCACGAGATCGGCGACCAGACCCACGTCGATCGTACCCCTGTCTGAAAGTCCCAGTCTCCGGGCGGGCATGCCGGTCATCTTGTGCACTGCGACAGGCAGATCGAACAACCTGTCGTCGCGGCAGTACTTGCCGAGTACCCTGGGAAAGGTGCCATAGAACCGGGGATGGGGCGTGGTTTCGCTCAACGGGCCGTAATCGGCCGCGGCCCCGCCGTCCGAGGCCACCATGACGAGCGGATGGGTCAGCACCGAACGGATCTCCTCCTCGCTCATGCCGAATCCTACCATGCCCACGCTCCCGTTCTCCGCTATGAGCAGCTCCCGGACGAACTCGAAGGGGTCCTGCCCGCTGTCCGCCACGATCTCCGAAACGCGCCGGCCCACGTAATCCTGGTTTTCCGCCCTGGCGACCGAAGTGATCATCACGGCGCTCCAGTCTCCCAGCATGTCGACTTTCTCAATGGCCGCCCGTTTCATCAGAGGCAGCGAGTCCGGCGCCTGCAGCCGGGCCACGAACGCTTCGGCCCCGCCTGAGCGAAAACGGGTGGGAAACAGGTTCTGCAGTGTCGTCGCGTAGGCGATGTAGGGGTATCGGTCCAGGGTGATTTCCATGCCCTCGTCGACCGCCTGCTCGATCATGTCGAAAGCCACGGAGACTTTTTCCAGGTTCCGTCTGCCGGACGCTTTGAAATGGGCGATCTGAAGGGAGATTTCGGCTTTTCCGGCGGTACTGATCGCCTCGCTTACGGCTTCTATGAGGTAATCATCCTCGTTTCGCATGTGGGTGGCGTAGAACCCGTTGTACCCCGCCGCCACGCGGCAGAGTTCGGCGATTTCATCCTCGTCGGCGAAACTTCCCGGCGTGTATTCAAGCCCGGATGAAAGTCCCCAGGCCCCCTCTGACATGGCCTGGTCCACGAGGGCCTTCATCGAGTCGATCTGCCGCGCGCCGGCCGGTACGTTTTCGTTCCCCACGACATATCCGCGAATGGTGCCCTGTCCCGCCAGGGACATGAAATTGACCCCGATGCCCTGCTGCTCCAGGGTGTTGAACAGGCCGGTGAAATCCGTCCATTCGATGTCCACGCCGTATCTGCGTCCGTAACCCTCCTGCAGCGACTTCAGCCGGTCTTCCGTCAGAGGCGCCAGCGACGAGCCGTCCTGTCCGGCCACCTCCGTGGTCACGCCCTGCCGGATCTTGCTTTCGGCCCTGGGGTTCACCAGCAGGGAAAGATCGGTGTGGGAATGTATGTCGATGAATCCCGGGCAGACGATCTTTCCCGATGCATCGACCGTCGTTGTTCCGGTACCCCTGACCGGACCGATTTTCACGATACGGTCTCCCGCGATCGCGACGTCCGCGATTACGGGTGGCGCGCCCGTGCCGTCTATCACCGTTCCCCCTGTGATGATGACGTCGTAGTGCTGGGCGACAGCGCAGCCGTCCAGCACCGCGGACAGCCCGCCGACGGCCGCGCCGGCGCCCGCCAGTCCGGTACTCCTGAGAAAGGTACGTCTCGACCATGCCATAGTTTGTACTCCCGCTAACCGGTCAATCGAATCTTCAACCCCTCGTCATGCAGAAACTGCTTGATGGATCCCACGGAGTAGTGTCCGTAGTGGAGCATGGAAGCCACCAGGGCCGCGTCGGCACCGCCGGCCGTGAGGGCGTCGTACAGGTGTTCCGGCCGGCCTCCGCCGCCCGAGGCGATGACAGGTATGCCCACGGTGTCGGCGATCTTGCGCGTGAGGGTCAACTCGTATCCTTCCAGCGTACCGTCCGCGTCTATGGAATTGACGACGATCTCCCCGGCCCCGAGGGTCTCTCCATGCCGGGCCCATTCGATGGCGTCCATACCGGTGTTCCGGCGGCCGCCGTGGGTCACGATCTCGTAACCGGAGGGTAATGAGCCGTCCGGGGAAGCCTTCACGTCCATGGACAGCACGACGGCCTGAACGCCGAAGGCATCGGCCGCTTCGGAAATGACCTCGGGATTGGCGACGGCGGCCGTGTTCAGGTTGACCTTCTCCGCGCCGGCTTCGAGGACCCTGCGGCAGTCCTCGGCCGACCGGAGGCCCCCGCCCACCGAAAAGGGAATGAACACCTGTCTGGCGACGTCTTCCACCACGTCGAGCATAATGTCGCGCTGATCGCTCGATGCCGTGATGTCGTAGAAAACGAGCTCGTCCAGGCCGGCGTCGTAATACCGCCGCGCCGCGGAAACCGGGTCGCCGATGTCCTTCGTGTTGACGAACCGGACGCTCTTGACCAGCCTGCCGTCACGGACATCCAGGCAGGAAATGAGCCGCTTGCTCAGCATGCCTTTCCGTCCCATTTCACGAATTCGTCCAGGATCTTCAGCCCCACCGGACCGCTCTTCTCCACGTGAAACTGGGTCGCGACGATGTTGTCCCTGCCGATGACGGCTGCGAACTCCACGCCGTACCGGCTCACGGCCAGCACATCCCGCCCGTCAGCCGGGGCTGGATAGTATGAGTGGACGAAGTAGACCTCATCGCCCGGACGCAGATGGCGGAGCACGGGATGCGCCTGGCTCGCACGCAGTTCGTTCCAGCCCATGTGGGGCACCTTCAGGGCGGGATCCTCCGGTCGGAATCGAAGGCACCGGCCGCCAATCAGGTCCAGGCACGGCAGATCGGTTTCCTCGGAATCCGAAAGCAGGATCTGGCAACCCACGCAGATTCCCAGGATCGGTATGCCCCGGTCGCCGGCCGTTTCAAGGGCCTCGTCGAGCCCTCTTTCACGAAGCGTCACCAGGGCGGAATGGGCATGGCCCACGCCGGGAAATACGATGCGCTCCGCACGGCACAGTTCCTCCGGATCGGACGTGATGATCGAAGCCGCGCCCAGGTGATCCAGCGCTCTTTTCACCGAGGTCTGATTTCCGGCATCATAATCTACGATGTGGATCATGGAGCGATGCGTTCTTCGAGGTTGCCCGGAGGGTACAGATACGATTCCCAGTGCATGTCCGCTGCACGTCCGCCGCATGTCCCTAGTAATCCGAATCGAGGCTTTTTGTCAAGGGAAAGATGGCGCCGGCATCTCCCGCGGCAGCTCCGCTTTATGATTCGATCGTTGACATTGGCCGGAGGCGTTTCTATACTGGTTCGATTCGTCATCGCACCTCTGCGACCGCGCCGGTTTTTACCGGAAACGGCGGTGTCTACACGCCGAAATCGTACCAACCCGAAACGATACCCAGATGCTCTTCAACGTCGAACGGGCCAGGGAATTCATGCGGGAATGCGGTCTCGACGCGCTGATCGCGACCTCTCCCGTGAACATCACCTATTTTACGGACTATTTCATCTGGATCGACGGGCTCATGAAGGAGTACATGGTCCGGCCCGGCGGTTCGGCGGATCTCGCGCAGGGATACGCGCTGTTTCCCCTCGATGGCGAGCCCGCGCTGGCGGTGACCGGATCGATGCTGGCCGTCAACGGCGCGGACCTGCGGGTGAGGGACCTGCGGATCAGCGGCGATTCCGGTCTCGACTGGTCCCTGCCTCCGAGGCCGTTGCCTGACCGGATGGACCGCTTATACACCCTCCTGAAAAGCGAACCGGATTACGGTACGACCACGGAAGCGCTCGCCGGCGCCCTGGGCGACCGGGGTCTTTCCGGTGGAACGCTGGGCGTGGAAGCGGACGGCATGACCGCCGCCCGATACGAGGAGTTGCGCCAGGCGCTCCCCGGTGCCCGGCTGTTGGACTGCTCCAACCTCATCCGGCTCTTACGCATGGTCAAGACAGGCGACGAAATCGACCGTCTCGCCCAGGCGGCTGAAATCAGCGAAGCAGCGGCCATGACGGCCATGGAACAGGCAAGTCCCGGCGACAACGTGCAGGACGTCATTCACCGGTTCCGGGCGGAGTTGGGTAAAAGGGGGGCGGACCTCGATCATTTTGCCTTCGGGGTCCACGGACTCGGCATCGCGACGGAACCGGATTTCATCCTCGGGGAATCCGAGGTGGAGTACGTGGACTGGGGATGCCGGTACCGGTCCTGCTATTCGGATACCGGGACCACTTTCGCCATGGAACCCCTGTCCGACGACATGCAGGACCGATTCGACGTGCTTCGTGCGTCCATGGACGCCGGCCTGGCCGCGATACGGCCCGGCGTGAACGCCTCGACGGTACAGGCCGCGATGCAGGACGTGGTGGACGGCGCCGGCCTGGCCATGTACCCTCACGGTCACGGGGTCGGCATGGAAGTGCGGGACTACCCCGTCCTGGCCCCGGACAACGGCCTGAGCATCTCGGATGACTGCGTGGATATCCCTTCCGACCTGCCCATTGAAGAAGACATGGTACTCAACGTGGAAGCGCCGCTGTGCCTGGCGGGAGTCGGGTCCCTGCACCTGGAACAGTCCGTCGTCGTCACGGAAAGCGGAAGCCGTCCCCTCACGGATCAACAGCGGGACCGGCCTGTGTTTCCCCTGGGCGCCACGAACTGATTCGCAGAAAGAGACGAACCGTAGACACAGTCGGCTTGGGAACCTGTATGCGGATAGCCGGAATCTGGATGCGCGCAGATAGCCGGCATCAGAAATCTCAGATAAATCCAATGGAAATCTCCAAAATCGTCCTGCACCAGCCCGCGGGTCTGCTGCGCCTGCTGACCGATACGGGTCCGGAGGGGCACTGTACCGGTATTTCCGCCACGGGGTCCCACGTGGAACGCGTGGCATCCATTCTGGGGCATTCGGATCCGATGGATCGGGAACGGTCCTGGTGGACGCTGAAGGAAATGGACGGAGCGTTGCCCCCGTCCCTGCGCGCCGGGGTAGACGTCGCCCTGTGGGACCTCTCGGCGAAGATAGCGGGACGGCCGCTCTTCAGGCACTTAGGCGGGTTCCGGGATCGCGTACCGGTCTGCCTGAGCGGCACGGGGGAAGGCACTCCCTCCGAGATCGTCCGGGAAGCGAAAGACGCGCAGCAGGCCGGATTCAAAGCCTATCGGTTCGGCGCGCCGACGGATGAAAGTGCCCTCGTCCACCTGGTACGCGAGGTGCGTGCGGCGGTGGGGCCGGATTTCCCGTTGGTTCTCGACGGCCGGGGCCGGTGCGTGGTTGACGAGGCGATACGGATCGGCCGGGTGCTTGACGAGGCGGACTATTTCTGCTTCGATCGCCCGCGTGCCCGGAACGATCACTCCGGTGGGAAGCAGGTGGCCGGTGAAATCGATACACCGACCAGTACGGAGGTGTGCAGTCCAATCGAGGCATCCCAGGTCATGACGGCGCAGTCCGGTGATCACATTCGAACGAGCGTGGGAGGCGCCGGCGGTTTAACCGATGTCCTGAAATCCGCCCGTTGCGCCGAGGCGTTCGGAGCGTACTGCCACCTGGACGGCGCCGGGATATGCGACGGCTTCGCCCATCTGCATCTGGCAGGCGCACTCAGAAACTCGCCCTTTATTGAGATGACGGGAAATGAGACTGCATCGACCTTCATCCGCGACCCGCTACGGGTAAAGGACGGCTTCGTCCACTTGCCCGAACTGCCGGGCCTAGGCATGGATGTCGACCTGGACGCGGTCATGGAGAACACGTCGAACCTGATCGAATCCTGAAACGGCGTGGTCGTCCCGACAAACGGCGCGGCCGGCTGAAAAATGGTGCGGCCACCTGAAACGGCGCGGCCGGCTGAACAAGGAAATCCCATGCAGATCCGGGACGTCAAATGTTACGTGCTGAAAGGTGAACCCGAAACGCGCCGGGAGAGCAGCGCGGACCGGGGCAGCATGGCACCCGTGCCGCCGGGCATCTCCGGGCTGTTTACCCATGACCAGGGATTTGGCGCCGACGCGCCCGACGGATACGCCTTCACCGGAGACGGACCGGAATCGAAGTACCGGCTGGTGGTCCGTCTCGTGACAGACGGCGACCTGGACGCCTACGCCGACTATGGCACGGGTTTCGACCCCCGGGAACTGGAATGGCAGGGCCGCCAGTTCCTGGCGCGGTATGCCCACATGCTCATCGGCGTGGACGCCTTCGACCGGGAATACGTGTGGCAGCGGTTCTGGATGGCCCAGCGCTTCATGTACACGGGAAGAGGGCTACTGGATACGGTCGACCGGATGTTGTGGGACCTGGCGAGCCGCAGCGCCCGCCTGCCCATCTACAAGCTGCTGGGCGCATGCCGGGAAAGCGTGCCCGCCTACTGCAACGTGGGCGGCCGGACCATCGACGACCTGGTGGAAAACGCGGTGAAGCGCGTGGCTGAAGAGGGATTCATCGGCTGCAAGGACCATTCCTACCGGGGCGTGAAGACCAACGGGGAGATGGCCGTCAAGTTGCGGGAAGCTCTCGGTGACGAGATCATGCTCTTTCACGATCCCGTCGAGTCGTATACCTACGAAGAGGCCGTGAAGATCGGGCGCATCATGGAGAAGTGCGGATACCGGTGGATCGAGGAGCCTTTGCAGGACTACGACATCATGGGACTGAAGAAACTCTGCGCCACCCTCGATCTCCCGGTCCTCACCCTGGAGTGGATTGGCGCCATCGGGGGACAGCCGTACAACACGGCGCCGTACCTGGCGATGCAGGCCGCCGATATCGTCCGGCAGCGGGGCGTCGGCATCACGGGCCAGGTCAAGCAGGCCCAACTGGCCGAAAGTTTCGGCGTGGAGGTGCATGGAGGCGATCACCAGGTTATCCTGGCTGTCGGGAACGACCCCGTCTTCGAAGCGTACATGGGGCTGCGGCCGTGTCCACCGGAAGAGGAACTCGACTGCCGGGGAACGCTCGTCGTGGAAGACGGCGCCATGTCGATCGCCTGGAGCGACCGCCCCGCGCCGGAGCCGGACTGGGACGAAATGGCCCGGAGTGCTGTGGCTGTTATCTGATCTGAGCGACCGAAATACCTGAAACGTGCTCGCGGTGACCAGGGGTCCGGAATCTCAGAATAGAATGACTGCAACCATCATCGGGATGCTCCTGTTTGTGTAGAAAACCAAGCGATTTAGGACTCGGTCGCGCATCCGTGCTCTACGCTGTGTAAGCGCTAAATCAGTTTATGTGATCTGTACCATTGGTTGACCTAAGTGGATTCCGGTTCCACTGTGGTAATAGCATTTCTAGGTGAGACAGTGTGGAGACAAACAACAGGGCTCGGTCTTACGAAGGACGAGGCATTCGTAGGGCTGGTTGACTACGGCTTATTCGGTGAAAAAACTCCACCGTGCTTTAGCACTGCAGGGCTTTCAAATCATGTCCCGACTGATCTTCGAAAGCTGTTAACAGAAGACGATAAAAATGAACTGGATAAGCTTCTAAAAAAAACGGACCCACGATTTCATACGTTACGAATCATTACGCCATGTCAACACTCCTCGCTATATGGGGATTCCCCATCCCGAAAGCCATATAGTCCAGTGTCTAGCTCTGAAGCGCCATTGGGAAAAAACAAAGACCATTGTGCAAAACCGAAGATACCCGTGAGCCGTCTCTTTGTTCGAAAAACGTCAAGTAAGCGGTGTTTTTCGGATGAATTACAAAGGAAACGAGTATCTTGACAACGAAGAATCCGACATTCGAAAAATGACCGGTGCGTATTATGTTGCTCGCACAGATATATCGCATTGCTTCCCCGGCATCTATACCCACTCAATCCCTTGGGTGATTCATGGGCGCAGTAAATCGAAAAAGGACGAATCAGTCTTATTGGAAGGGAATCTCTTGGACAAAGTCACTCGAGGGACCCGAGATGGACAGACCAATGGACTCCTGATTGGGCCACACCCATCCAACGTCGTTTCCGAGATTATACTGACCAGAATTGATCATGAGATGATCCGGAAGGGATACAGTCGGTTTTACCGCTATATTGACGATTATACTTTTTATGCAAAAACCCACGAAGAAGCTGAAAAGTTTATCCATGATCTCGGAATGCAACTGCGCGAATACGAGCTTGTTTTGAACGGGAGTAAGACTGAAATCTTGCCGATGCCGCTTCCAATTAGTGAAGGATGGGTACGGGAATTGAACAATTTCCGATTGCCTGCTAAAGGTGAAACTGTTCACTTCAAGACCGTTCGCTCCTAGACTTGGCACTGAATCTAGCTCATGGAGCGGAAACCTATGCTGTTTTGAATTACGCCTTTAAGATGGTTCCTCGGACTCTCAATAACCGAGCGAAGCGCCTCTTTGTTCAGGAAAGTATCAACTTGGCGCTGCTATATCCATATCTTGCTCCAGTCTTGGACGAGCACGTGTTCGACAAGCATCGCTATGATGGGATCGAGAAAGTCATTCTTGATTTCACTGAACAACTCCTAACAATTGGTATTCAGCGAATCTTGCCAGATTCCATCGCCCATGCCTTGTATTACTTGCTCAAACATAACCTTCGTTTGACTACGCCAGAGGACAAGCTACAAGAGGTTATCAAGATAGATGACTGTCGCGTCGCTCGAATGTGTTGTTGCTAGCTTACGCAAAACGCTTTGGGGTAAAGAACTTTAGTGATACGATACGGAGACGAGCAGATAAGCTGAAGGATATGGAAACTCGAGAGCAGGATCGCTTTTGGCTTCTGATCTATCAAGTATGGCGTTATAAAACACTAGAAGACAAAGGACAGTCTTTTTTAGCTGAATTGAAACGAAAACGCTTCGACTTCATAAGCTTCCGATGATGTTTCAAGCAGCTAGATCAACGTAGCTACTCGATATTACTAAGTTGCTCAACTATTCCGATACCATTGGCGTTGTACGTCGGCAAGATTGACTTAACCTTGTGGTTCACCAAGGACTACGCAAATCGGTACCTGAAGGACTATTGACAGCGTATATTGCTGTAATAAGGTGTTCCAATTACCCGATTCAATAAAACGGATGCCATGAACAAGGGAATGCTCGACCCGCAGGTCCTGAATGAAATCATCCGACGGATCGTCGAGGTGGCAGAGCCGGAGAAGATCATCCTATTCGGGTCCGCCGCCCGTGGCGAGATGAATCGCCACAGTGATGTCGATCTGCTCATCATAAAGGAATGCGCGAGTCCGCTTGACCTGATGGGCGATATATATATGAACCTAGATGGCGCGGGGGCGGCCGTCGATGCGGTCGTCGTCACGCCCCAGGCGGTCGAGCGTTACAAGGACAGCCACGCATTGGTCATCAAACCGGCATTGCGGGAAGGTAGGGTGGTGTATGAAGGAACCTGAGCGTTTTCCGGCTGATGATCCTCGGAATTGGCTGAAACGTGCCAGTAGCAATGTGTCGCGAGCCAAGAGTCGTTTGCCCGATTCCTACCTCGAAGACCTGTGCTTCGACGCTCAGCAGGCAGCCGAGAAAGCTATCAAGGCGTTGATGATTAAGCGCGGAATCGACTTCCCATACATACATGATTTGGCCCAGTTGCTTTCATTGCTCAAGGAATCTGGCGAAGAAATCCCAGACGCTGTCGGTCAGGCTAGGAAACTCACTCGATTCGCCACTGTCACGCGCTACCCCATGAATCAGGCCGTCACCGAAACAGCACTACACCGAGGCCATCGCCATCGCCGAGGCCGTCCTCCGCTGGGCGGAGGAACGCATCGATTGATCCCCGCGAACGCAAGCACCTCGCCGAAGTAGACTATCCCAACGGCCGCACGAACCACAACAGCCTGGAGAGAACATGTCTGAATTGATACGATGGGGAATAATCGGCACGGGTGCCATCGCCCATAAGTTTGCCGATGCGCTCACGGTGGTACCGGATGCGGAGCTTTTGGCCGTCGGATCCCGCGCCCAGGGGACGGCGGACGCCTTCGGCGACGAGTTCGAAGTACCCCGAAGACACGCATCCTACCAGTCCTTGGCGGAAGACCCGGGGGTCGACGCGATCTACGTGTCCACCCCGCATCCCATGCACTGCAGGGACACGCTGCTCTGCCTGAACGCGGGCAAGCCTGTACTCTGCGAGAAACCCTTCGCCCTGAATGCCCGAGAAGCAGAGATCATGATCCAGTGTGCGCGCCAGCGGGGTGTTTTCCTCATGGAGGCCATGTGGACGCGGTTCCTGCCGACCATCGCGCTGGTACGTCAGTGGCTCGCCGACGACACCATTGGCGAAGTACGCAATATGATGGCCGACTTCGGATTCCGCGCGAAATTCAATCCGGAGGGCCGCTTGCTGAATCCCGAACTGGGGGGTGGAGCCCTCCTGGACATCGGTGTATACGTCGTATCGCTTGCTTCGATGGTCTACGGGAAAAGGCCGGATCGGGTCGCCGCGCTGGCGGATATCGGCACAACGGGCGTTGATGAGCAGACCACCATGGCCTTTCGATACGATACAGGCGCCATGGCCGCCCTGACCTGCGCGGTCAGGACCAGCACGCCCGGGGCGGTGTCCATCCACGGGACTCGGGGAAATATCCATATCCCGTCACCGTTCTATGACTCCTATACCGCAACCCTGAGCGTGGAAGGAAAAGAACCGGTCACGGTTGCGCCGGAACGCGTGGAAAACGGATTCAAATACGAGATCGAGGAAGTGGGCCGGTGTCTGCGGGAAGGGTTGCTCGAGAGTTCCGCACTTCCGCTGGACGAGACCCTGGCCATCATGAGGACGCTGGACGCCGTCCGGTCCGAGATCGGGTTGAAATACCCCATGGAAGGATAGATTCCGCGATTATGCCGGAGTTACTTAAAAACAGACCAGACAACAGAGGATTTTAACGAATTTAGAGGAACATCCATGGAGTACGGCCGCATAGAGAATGTAGACAAGCCCGTGTCCCGTCTCGTGCAGGGCACGATCATGTTGAGCACCGCGGAAGAAGAATACAGCTTCGACCTGCTCGACCAGGTGTACGATGCGGGGATCAATACCTTCGACAGTGGTCATCTGTATGGCGGGGGCGACTGCGAACGCGTACTGGGCAGGTGGATCGAGGAACGGGACCTGCGCGACGATGTCGTCATTCTGACCAAGTGCTGCCACATGAATGCCGACCGGGAACGGGTGACGCCCTACGATATATCGTCGGACCTGCACGATTCCCTGGCCCGGCTGCGAACCAACTACATCGATTTCTACCTCCTGCACCGGGATGATATCCGGGTGCCGGTCGGACCGATCGTGGATCGGCTCAATCACTATATCGGCACGGGCAATCTGGGCGTGGTCGGCGGCTCCAACTGGACCCACGACCGGATCGAGCGGGCTAACCTGTACGCCGCGACCAGCGGCCAGCAGCCCTTCACGGTGAGCAGTCCGAATTTCAGTCTGGCCGAGCAGTCCGAACCGCCGTGGAGGGGATGTATCAGCATCAGCGGGAATGACGGCGCTGCCGCGCGCTCCTGGTACCAGGAAAACCAGATGCCACTCTTCACCTGGTCCAGCATCGCCAATGGATTCTTCTCCGGTCGGGTGAACCGGGGGAACTATGAATCCTTGGTCGAGCAGGGTTTGTTTGACGAGAGCGCGGTTCGGGCCTACTGCACAGACGACAACTTCGAACGGCTGGACCGTGTCGGTCAACTGGCGGAGGAAAAGGATTTGTCCATCCCCCAGGTCGCCCTGGCCTACGTGCTCGGCCAGTCCCTGAACATCTACGCCCTGGTAGGCGCCCGGAACGGGGAAGAGATCAGGTCCAACCTGCAGGCACTGCAGGCATCCCTTTCGGAGGACGAAATGGCCTGGCTGAACCTGCAGCGATCGGAACGTCCCTGACCCGTTGAACGTATGCATGACCTGTGAGGTAAAACGATGAAACACGCGGCCATAGTAGTCATTTCGCTGGTCCTTGTGATCGGCGGTCTTTCGTATTTACCGGGTCATCCGGAAGCCCAGGTGCGCAACGCCGTCGGCAGGGTGATGCCGGCGGATGCGGCGCCCCTCGGCCGGCAGGTATTCCGTTTCCTGAACGACGAGCCGACCAACCTGGACATTGGCGTGGCCATCTATGAGGTGGGCGGCATCGTCTTCCTCTTCGAACGCCTCACCATGCTGGACCACAACAACCGCGTGATCCCGGGTGCCGCTTCCGAGTGGTCGGCCAACGAGGACCAGACGAAGTGGACCTTCCACATGCGTCCCGGCGCCAGGTGGAGCGACGGCCGGCCGGTCACGGCCCACGATTTCGAGTATAGCTACAAGCGCATGTTGGATCCCGCGTCGGGCAGCGGCTACGCCTTCTTCTACTACAACATCAAGGGCGCCCGGGCCTTCAACACCGGGCAGACCGACGATCCAAACTCGGTCGGCGTATACGCGGTAGACGACATGACTCTCGTGATCGAAACCGACGGTCCCTGTCCCTACCTGCCCATGATCGCCGCCTTCTTCACGTCGATCCCGGTACCGCGCTGGCAGGTCGAGAGGTTCGGCCCGCGATGGGCGTCGGACGAGAACGTCGTCAGCAACTCGTCCTACAAGGTGGACAACTGGCGTATCGGAGAGCGCCTCACACTGTCACTCGATCCCTACTACAACGGTCCGATTAAGGGGTACTTGTCCGAAATCCACTCCATGTTCAGGAACCGGGTTAATACCGGACTGCTTTCTTATGAAAACGACGAATTGGACCTGGTGCAGATTGATGTGCGCGACCTCAGCCGTATCGAGAGCGATCCGGTGCTGAGTGCGGAATTGCACAAGTACATGGATTTCAACGCGCTCTATCTCTTCTTCAGGACGCGCGAAGGCGTGTTCAGCGATCACAGGGTGCGAAAAGCCATCAGCCACGCCATCGACCGGGAAGCGCTGTGCAACATCGTGCTCCGGGGCACGGCCCTCCCCGCGTATACCATGCTCCCGCCGGGCTTTCCGGGTTATTCGGG
>JAPOYX010000178.1:35583-40354 GCA_026706345.1 Gemmatimonadota bacterium
CCGCGTTGAAGGACACCCAGCGTTACGATCCCGAACTTGCACGCGGCCTGCTGGCCGAGGCCGGATATCCGGGCGGCCGGGGATTCCCCTCCGTGGACGTCTGGCTCCGCAACGATCCGAATCGCATCATGGCCGCCGAGGCCGTTTCAGGGATGCTTTCCAATAACCTGGGCCTCAGGGTGGGCGTGCGGAACATGGAGCCCCGGGTCTACAGCGAGGCCATGGCCCAGTACCGGATCGACCTCAGCCTGATCCCCTTCCAGTACGATTTCCCCGATCCCCACAACCTCCTCGGCATGGTCTGGCACTCCCAGCCCGTGGGCGCGGGCCGGCACGACTGGATGAACACGGAGTTCGACCGGCTGGTCGATGAGGCGGCGCGGGAGACCGACGAGGAACGCCGGTTCGAGATGTACAAAGAAGCGGAACGAATCCTGGTCGAGGACGTGGGCGGCGTCTTCCTCTACCACGACTACTTCCTGCAGCTCCGCAAACCCTGGCTGGCGGGCTGGAAAAAGGACTCCACGGGCCAGGAACCCTTCTTCATCGATAATTCCACGATTACGGATCTGTATGTACGGCGGTAGGGTGCAGTGCGTAGGACGGCAGGAACCGGCCGACAGAAACCGGCGGGTTTATCGTACCCGCGCCAGGTCCTCCCAGAATCTCGGATAAGTCTTCCCGACCACATCTGGATCGAGGATATTCAGATTCCCGAGGCAGGTTCCGAGCACCGCGAAGCTCATGGCCATGCGGTGATCTTGGTAAGTTTCGATATCGACGTTACCCGGGGTGTTGCCGGTCCTTGCCGGCAGTTCCGCCACCTCGATGAAATCGTCGCCGGTCGCAACGTCCACGCCGATTTTCCGCAGTTCGGTCGCGGGGCATTCGATCCGGTCGCACTCCTTGTGCTTCAGCGTGCCGATTCCGGTTATGCGCGTCATGCCTGGAATCAGAGGCGATATGGCGATCAGGGTCAAGGCGGCATCCGGAATGTCCTCGCAGTCGATTTCTCCCTCCGTCGGCCGTACACAGCCCCCCTCCGGACCATCTATGACGGTCCTTTCATTGTCCAGCTGCACGCGGGCTCCCAGGCGCTCACAAATGGAAAGAAACCGGATATCGCCCTGACAGGTATTGGCGCCGAGGTTCTCGAAAACAACTCTTCCACCGTGAATCAGGGCGAGTGCCGCGAAGTAAGATCCGGCGGAGGCATCGCCTTCCACGGTCCGGGAACCGGAACGGTACTGCTGCGGCGTGACGTCGAATCGATGGTAGTCGTCGTTTACCACTTCGACCCCGAACTTACGCATTTCATTGAGCGTAATGTCGACGTATGGTCTGCTGACCAGATCGCCTTCGACCCGAATTTCAAGGCCGTCGGGCAGCAAGGGAGCAATCTGCAGGAGTGCGGAAAAGAACTGGCTGGACACATCGCCTTTCATCCGGGCTGAGGTGTGAAACTTGCTGGGGCCTTTTATGGAAACGGGGAGGCATCCATCGTTTGAGGATGAGGTTAATCCTCCCAGTTGCTCTACGGCATCAAGCAGGGGAAGATTCGGTCTCTCTTTGAGGCTACCCTGTCCTTCAAGTCGGGTTTCTTCAGTCCTCAGGGCGGAGAGGGCGATCAGGAACCGGGCAGAAGTACCGCTAAGTCCGAGGCCGAGAACTACGGGTCCTTCCACGAAACGGCCGCCTCTTCCTTCAATGGTCAACTTTCGATAGTCTTCCCGCGATACGATGGCTATCCCCAACATTTCCAGACATTCCACCATTTCGCGTGTGTCGTCACAGTCGCAGGGCGACGCGATCTCGGTCGTTCCCTCGGCCAGTGCTGCGAGGATCAGGTTCCGGAGCGTTATAGATTTGCTTCCGGGCAGGTCCATATCCATATTAAAACTATTACTAATAGTATTAATACGCATCGTAATATAATCTCTTCAAATACAGAGCCACTACATCAAACGCTTTCCTTTTGACGCGAATACCGATGGATTCGCTGTTCCCTGAAATCCTGCGTCCCAGTGTCGGCGCGTTCACTTAAACGCATCCCTCGTAAGCCCTGCCGGACACGAGGTCGTAATCGGGCATGGTACCGCTTCCGATGTACTTTGATCGCGCATCCATGTACGCGACGGTCAATCCGATCCGCCGGTGGTCACTGGAATTCGCGTCGGTCCGATGGAGTGCCAGGCTGTGGTGGAACGAACAACTGCCGGCCTTCAAGGGTACGGCCACCTCCCGTTCGTAACCGACGTGGGCGTCCTCAACACGAAAATCCTCGAGGTGTTTATGCTCGATCACCCCCGCCTTGTGGGAACCGGATATGAATCGCATACACCCGTTGTCCTCGGTGGCGTCGTTCAGGGCGATCCAGCAGATCACGAGGTTGGGCGGATCGATACTCGTCCAGTAGGCCGAATCCTGGTGGGGCGGTTTCGCCGAACCCACCCGGGGCGGCTTGCAGAGGGTCTGGTCCACATAGATCTTGAGATCCGGGCCGATCAGGTTCCGGACCACGTCGAGGATTTTCGGATGGCGTGCCAACTCCATGAAAACCGGGTCGTGTTTCGTCAGGTTCCAGATCTTGCGCACGTTATTGAAGCGTACGGGATCGGCCTGCGCCTCGCAACGTTCCACACCCGGTTCGATTTGAACGTACTCGGCCGGGAAATCGACCAATTCGTTGCCGATGTCTTCAAGGCGCTGGTGAAGCGCTTTGACCTCGAGAGGGGTCAGCAGGTCCTCGTACGGAAGAAACCCCTGTTCGTTGAACTGGTCGACCTGTGCCTGCGTCAACGACACAACTTGCCTCCTTTAAGATGCATGGAACCACCACTCCGGCCAGGCGAGCACCAGTTCCGCCAGCGCGGCATAGCCTCCTTCACCCGGATGAATGCAGTCGCCGAGCGCCGCTTCGTTTTGCCAGACTCCACCGGCATGTAGTTTGTTGATTACCTCGAGATAGGGTACGCCGACTCTACCGGCGATCTCGCCGATAAGCGACGAAATCTCCGCTCTTCGGCCGTGTTCGTCGTCGTCGATCCCGGGCGGCGGTCCGATCATCAACGTGGGAAACAGGGATCGCGCGCGGGACAGGGTCTCTTCGGTGTTGCGCACCGTATCGGCCCGATCCACGCGCGTCTTCCCATCCTCGATCCAGCAGTCATTCGCGCCGAAGCCGAACACCACCCGGCCGTCGTGAGGTATAAGACGCCTTGCCTCCACTTCCCGTTCCCATCGCCGGAGCACGTCGGCGCTCGTATCGCCGCGGATTCCCAAGTTGTAACAGGTGATGGCGGTCTCAGCCGACCTCGACGCGGCACATGCCCGTCCCGGCCAGCCGAGATACGCCGGGTCGCCGGTCCCGTTCACGTAGGAATCACCGATGAAGTATATACGTATGTCTTCCACTACCTTGCGATCCTCTCCGTTGTTCGTCCAACTGTCCTGACTCGTACAGACCGATCTGTCCGCGGTTTATCGATCCCTGTTTATTGCTCAATACGCAATCTGATCAAAGCATCCGGAAACGCTCTAAGCATACGAATTACTGGTGTATTTATCAATTGCCAATTTCGTCGCGGGATGGAAAATTGGTAGTGGATATCAGCCTCTGGCGTACGTCGTATGGCAGACAGGCTTTTACAGGGCAATAAACATGCGCGCATATGTAATTGATCACAACCTGGCTACCGCAGCCGATTTGCCGGAGCTTGGGGGACCCGGACCCGGCGAGGCGCTCGTCAGGGTCCGATCCGTTTCACTGAACTATCGTGACCTCATGGTTGCCAGGGGCAGGTACGGCAAGCCGTTCGAGGGGACGTTCGTCGCCGGGTCCGACATGGCGGGCGATGTTTTGAAAACGGGACCGGACGTAAAGGAAATCCGGCCGGGTGACCGGGTCGTGAACGCGCCTTTCCTGCATTGGCCCGCCGGGAGACTCACGCCTGACCGGATGAAGACCCTGGTGGGAGCGGGTGGCGTGGGCGGGGTCCTGTGCGAAGAGGTGCTGTATCCCGCGGACGCCCTGGTTCCCATGCCACCCCATTTCTCGCACCACGAGGGATCGACATTGCCGATTGCCGGGCTGACCGCCTGGGCATCGGTCGTATCGCAGGGTGATGTGCAGGCCGGGGAGTGGGTTCTGCTCCACGGAACGGGCGGTGTTTCCGTTTTTGCGGCCCAGTTGACGCGCATCATGGGTGCGCGAGTGCTGCTGACCACGTCGTCCGAAGAGAAATCCAGCCGGATGAAAGCGGAATTCGGTGTGCTGGAGACCTTTGACTACCGGGACGAGGGATGGCCGGAACAGGTTCGTTCTTGTACCGGCGGGGCCGGGGTCGACCTGGTCGTGGACGTGGCGGGCGGCCAGACCTTCGCGAAATCCCTGAAGGCCTGCGCACTGCATGCCCGGGTATCGCTCGTGGGCATCCTGGACGGATTCGAAACGCGTCTCAATCCCTTCGACATCATCGGCCGGCAAATCCAGGTACGGGGAATTTACACTTCCTCCACCGACGATCTGTACGACCTGGTCAGGGCCTGCGAAGCGTCGGGACTCAGGCCCTGCATCGACCGGGTGTTTCCCTTCGATGAAGTACCCGCGGCCTACGACTACCTCGAATCCCAGCGGCATCTCGGCAAGATCGTATGTGCGTTGTCCTGACATTCCCTCCCTGCCAGTATAGCTAAAGCAAGATCCGACTCTGCAAAGCCGGCGCCATACCTGAGATTCGCGTAACTGCTTGTTTACGGCTCAGAGGATCTT